>SKGJ01000029.1 GCA_007117525.1 Alkalimonas sp. | reverse complement strand
GGCGCTGCAGCTGCTGTTGCATCCGCCGTTGCAACAGCAAGCCTACATCATCCAGCCGCTGTTGCTGTTGCTGCAGCTGCCGCGCTGGGTGGCGCGCCTGCAACCGTTGGCTGAGCTGCTCAAGCCGGGGGGAGAAACGCTGCAGCAACTGACGCTGTGCCTGCACCAGAGCCCGGCGCAGCCGGTGCAGCCGTTCCATCAAATGCAGTTGATCGCTCGAGACCAGCTCTGCAGCAGCTGAGGGCGTGGCAGCGCGGATATCGGCCACCAGATCGCTGATGGTGACGTCAATTTCATGACCTACTGCGCTGACAATGGGCACCGGGCTTTGTGCGATCAACCGGGCCAGTGCTTCGTCGTTAAAGCACCAAAGATCCTCCAGCGAGCCGCCTCCCCGGCCGATGATCAATGCATCCACTTCATCGCGGCGGTAGGCGGTGGTCAACGCCTGGCACAATTGTCGGGCCGCACTGGCACCTTGCACCAGACTGGGATACAGAATCACTTCCATGCCAGGAGCCCGGCGCTGCAACACCGTTAAAATATCCCGAATGGCGGCGCCGGTAGGGGAGGTGATGATGCCCAGGCGCTGGATCATGGCAGGCAAAGGGCGCTTGCGCTCAGACGCCAGCAAGCCATCCTGCAGCAAGCGAGCCTTGGTCTGTTCAAATTGCAGCTGCAATGCACCGCTGCCGGCATCTTCCAGCAGCTCGGCCAGCAACTGGTAGTCGCCTCTGGGTTCATAGACGCTGATGCGGGCTTTAATCAACACCTGCTGGCCGTTTTGCGGCCGCACGCTGGCCATGCGATTGTGTTGCCGAAACATCGCCACCTTCACCTGAGCCCCGCTGTCTTTCAGCGAGAAATACCAATGCCCGGACCCTGCCGCGACAAAGTTCGACACCTCGCCTTGCAGCCAGATGCGCTGGAATTGCTGCTCCAGCACCATCCGGACTTCGCTGTTCAGTCGGGACACGGTGTAAATGTCGTTGTTTTGCATGTGGATAGCCAAAGCCTGCTGTGAATAGGCCCTTACTCTAACATAAAACTAAAAAATCGTTTGTTCCAGCGGCGAAAAAGCGTTAAAATTGCGCCGCAACATTCCTTAGGTTTTTCCAGAAGCGAGATTGTTGCGATGCTCAGGATCAAGAAAGAAGCCCTTACCTTTGACGACGTGTTACTGGTACCGGCGCACTCCACCGTACTGCCCCATACTGCCGACTTACGCACCCAACTGACCGACAGCATTTCGCTGAATATTCCAATGGTTTCCGCTTCGATGGATACCGTGACCGAAGCCCGTTTGGCCATTGCGTTGGCGCAAGAAGGCGGCCTTGGTTTTATCCACAAAAATATGACCATTGAAGAACAGGCCTCGCATGTTCGTCGGGTGAAAAAATACGAAAGTGGCGTGGTGTCGGATCCGGTCACCGTATCGCCTGAGATGACGGTCCGTGAAGTTCAGGCCTTGGCGCAGCAACACGGTTTCTCCGGTTTCCCGGTGGTGGATGCCAACCACAATCTGGTCGGTATTGTTACCGGCCGTGACATGAGCTTTGAAGCCAGTGCTGGCACCAAAGTCGCTGAGCTGATGACGCCAAAAGATCGCTTAGTGACGGTGAACGAGCAAGCCTCACGCGAAGCTGCCTTCAAACTGATGCATCAGCATCGCATTGAAAAAGTGCTGGTGGTGGACGATGCCTTTAAATTAAAAGGCCTCATTACCGTTCGCGATTATTACAAAGCCGCCAGCAAGCCAAACGCCTGCAAAGACGAGCTGGGCCGTTTGCGGGTTGGCGCTGCCGTCGGCGTGGGTGCCGGTACCGACGAGCGCATTGCCGCTTTGGTCGAGGCCGGGGTCGACATTCTGCTGATTGATACCTCCCATGGCCATTCGCAGGGGGTGATTGACCGGGTGAAACAAACCCGTGCTCAGTACCCGGACTTGCAAATTGTTGCCGGCAATGTCGCGACCACCGAAGGTGCCAAAGCGCTGGCAGAAGCTGGTGCCAATGCGGTGAAAGTGGGCATCGGTCCAGGCTCTATTTGTACCACCCGTATTGTCACCGGCTGTGGTGTGCCGCAAATCACCGCCATTGCTGATGCAGTCGAAGGGGTGAAGGGCACCAAGGTGAAAATCATTGCCGATGGCGGTATCCGCTTCTCCGGTGATGTTGCCAAAGCTTTGGTGGCGGGTGCCCATTGCGTGATGGTTGGCTCGATGTTTGCCGGTACCGAAGAGTCACCGGGTGAAGTTGAGCTGTATCAGGGACGTTACTACAAATCTTACCGTGGCATGGGCTCGCTGGGCGCGATGTCGCAGCGGCATGGTTCGTCCGACCGTTATTTCCAGGGCAGCGACAACGCCGAGAAACTGGTGCCGGAAGGCATCGAAGGCCGGGTGGCGTACAAGGGCCCGATTGAAAACATTATTCACCAGCAAATGGGCGGCCTGCGCTCTGCGATGGGCCTGACCGGCAGCGCGAGCATTGAGGTGCTGCGCACCAAGCCGGAATTTGTCAAAGTGACTGCCGCTGGTATGGGCGAGTCGCACGTGCACGATGTGCAAATTACCAAGGAAGCGCCGAATTACCGCATGGGCTAAAGGCTGCGCTTTACAGCGGCTGGCGCTTGCCAGCCGTTTGTTTTCACAACGATTGGATTTAAAAAGGTCCCTATGAGCAAAAACATTCATCTGCACCGCATTCTGATCCTGGATTTCGGTTCCCAGTACACCCAACTGATTGCCCGCCGTATTCGTGAAATCGGCGTTTATTGTGAGCTGTGGGCCTGGGACGTGACCGAGGAGCAAATTCGCGACTTTAACCCAACCGGCATTATCTTATCCGGTGGCCCGGAAAGCGTGGCTGCGGCCAACTCACCCCGTGCGCCACAGTATGTGTTTGAAGCCGGTGTGCCGGTGCTGGGCATCTGTTATGGCATGCAAACCATGGCTGAGCAGCTGGGTGGCAAGGTGTCTTGCTCCGATATGCGTGAGTTTGGTTATGCGCAGGTGGAAGTCATTGCTAAAAACCGTTTGTTTGCCAACATCGAAGATCACATCAGTGCCAGCAATACAGCGCTGGTCGATGTCTGGATGAGCCATGGCGATAAAGTCATCGAAATCCCGGCCGGTTTTGAAACCGTGGCCCGCACCGATACCTGCCCGCATGCAGGCATGGTCGACGAAGCGCGCCAGTTCTACGGCGTGCAGTTCCACCCGGAAGTAACCCATACCCGTCAGGGGCTGCGGATGCTGGAGCATTTTGTGGTGGATATTTGCTGCTGCGAAAAACTCTGGACCCCGGCTTCCATCATTGAAGATGCCATTTTGCGCATTCGTGAGCAGGTCGGTGACGACGAAGTCATTCTGGGCCTGTCCGGCGGTGTTGATAGCTCGGTCACTGCTATGTTGCTTCACCGCGCCATCGGCAGCCAGCTGACCTGCGTTTTTGTCGACAACGGCTTGCTGCGGTTAAACGAAGCCCAGCAGGTGATGGACATGTTTGGCAACCACTTTGGTCTGAACATCATTCATGTCAGCGCTGAAGATCGCTTCCTGGATGCATTGGCAGGCCAGAACGACCCAGAGCAAAAGCGGAAAACCATTGGCCGGGTCTTTGTCGAGGTGTTCGACGAAGAATCGCAGAAGCTGAAAAATGCCCGCTGGCTGGCGCAAGGCACCATTTACCCGGATGTGATTGAATCGGCAGGCTCTGCTACTGGCAAAGCCCATGTGATTAAATCGCACCACAATGTTGGCGGCTTGCCAGAGCACATGAAAATGGGCCTGGTTGAGCCACTGCGCGAGCTGTTTAAAGACGAAGTGCGCAAAATCGGCCTGGAGCTGGGCTTGCCGTACGACATGTTGTACCGCCATCCGTTCCCTGGACCAGGCCTGGGCGTGCGGGTACTGGGCGAAATCAAAAAAGAATACTGCGACTTGCTGCGCCGCGCCGATGCCATCTTTATCGAAGAACTGCACAAAGCGGACCTGTACCACAAAGTCAGCCAGGCCTTTGCTGTCTTCCTGCCGGTTCGCTCGGTCGGGGTGATGGGTGATGCCCGCAAGTACGACTGGGTGATTTCACTGCGTGCGGTTGAAACCATCGACTTTATGACGGCGCACTGGGCCCACCTGCCTTACGACATGCTGGGCAAGGTATCCAACCGCATTATCAATGAAATCGACGGCATCTCCCGCGTGGTGTACGACATCAGCGGCAAGCCACCGGCGACCATTGAGTGGGAATAAAGCCCTAAGCGAACCTAAAACCCTGGCTCCGATGCCGGGGTTTTTATACTCAGTGACTCAAAAGCCCAGTGACTCAAAAGTTAGGTAATAGGCCCGGCACTGCTCTTTGTTTGGCCTGATTCCTGGGTGTCTTGGCCGACTTTGATGGAACATGCAGCTGAGGTGGGGGTGTGGCAAGACCCAACAAGCCGAGCAGAGGGTGTTGGCAGAAATTCAAGCTATCACTCATTGGCAAAAGATGGCTAATAGCGTCATGCATACGACCAGTGGATGACGGCGGAGCTACCATGATTTTAAAGAAAGCTGTTGCATGAAATCTATCATTAAAGTGGCATTGGTGATTTTGTTGGTGATTGTCGGTTTGCCAATATTGATGTTTGCTTTGGTGCTTTCTTTTGGTGCTGATGGCATCTGTGGCAATGACATTTATGCGGAAATTCACTCTCCTGACAGGCGGTACAAAGCCATTGTTTTCCAGCGTGATTGCGGCGCAAGCACAGACTTCAGTACCCAGATTTCTATTTTGAAGAACAACGCAGCGCTGAAAAATAAAAGTGGCAATACGTTTATTGTCAGAGGTCATCCGGATGCCCATGCGTTGGAATTGAAATGGCTTTCAAGCAAGGAATTACTCATCAATAGGCAACTTGATGGTTCCGAGGTCAAGGCTGCACAAAGTCAGGGCTGGTTGAATAAAATTGATGTCAGTTATGCCGTAGGTGATAGTTAACAGAACACAGTACCCCAGGCCCATGGCAGCTGGTGGGGCACCTGCGAACACGCGCTAAACACAACAACGAAGTTAAAGTGCCCGGGAGGGGCTGTGGAAGCAATCGAAAAAACGCTGAACTTTATTGTCGAGATTGAACAACTCAAAGACGTGTACCGAAAAACAAGGCCAGTGGGGCTTGATCGATTTGAGAACTCGGCCGAGCACAGCTGGCATGTGTGTCTGGCGGCCTTGATGCTGAAAGACTTTGCCAACGAGGCCGTTGATATTCACCGGGTGATCAAGATGCTGTTGATTCATGATCTGGGCGAAATCGATGCCGGTGACACCATCATTTATGCCAGCGAAACCAGCGACAACAAAGCCAAAGAAGCAGCCGGGGTTCGCCGCTTGTTGCAGCTGTTGCCTGCTGAGTTGGCGCAGGAATTTACTGCGCTCTGGCAGGAGTTTGAAGCCGGTGAGACGGCAGAAGCCCGCTTTGCCAAAGCCATTGATAGAGTGCCGCCATTACTGCATAACCTGCATGGCGATGGCCACAGCTGGAAAACGCATGGCGTTACAGCCGACCAGGTCTTTTCCGTCAACCAGCGCATCGCCGCTGGCAGTGAAGCCCTCTGGTCGGTGATGCGTGCCAGGCTGGAGGCTGCGGTTCGGGATGGGCTGTTGAAATGACGGCCGACGAGCGGCTTTTCTTTT
>SKGJ01000010.1 GCA_007117525.1 Alkalimonas sp. | reverse complement strand
TTCCCAAACCAACTGAGCTTCAGGGATGCCTCATCACACATCATCCATAAACTTACCTTAATGCCAATTTATGCCCCAGGTAACGTTCCTAAGCTCATCCTGGATATCGAGAAAAATGCCAGTCAATTTAAGCTGGAAGGAAAGCGAGAACGAAGTTACCCGAGGACATTGAAAGTATCGAAAAATCGGTACCCCGTCGCTAGAAAGAAAAATGCCGCTCACCTTAAGTGAACGGCATTACGCTTTGCAGCGCGTTTTTTTATGGCTCCAGCTTAACCGGTAAGCTGTTGGATGGACCTGGACTCGCGCGCAATGACGGCGGCCAGCTCGGAAGGCAAAACCGCTTTGCTAAACACATGGCCCTGAATGGTTTCACACCCCATCACATGCAGCAGGTAGGCCTGCATTTCATTTTCTACCTGGCAGGCGACCACACTCAGCTGCAAATAGCCCGCTATCCGTATCAAACTTGCCGTCAGGTTACGCTCCAGCTCGGATTGCTCCAACTTTTGCGTCAATAAGCCATCAATTTTGATCTGGTCAAAGGGGTAGTCGCGCAGATGCTGTAAGGCGGATAAGCCACTACCAAAGCGATCCAGCACCAGGAAAAAGCCGGCCTCTTTGGCTGCTTGCATGCGTTGCAGGCTGAGTTCGGGGTGTTGCTGTAGAATTTGTTGATCCAGCTCCAGTTCGAAATGCTCGGCACTCAGGTTATGCTCTTGCAGCTGCTGCAAGTAGTGCTGCAAAAAGCCAGGCTGGAAAAAGGTTTGCGGCGCAATGTTCAGCGCCATTCGGCCACGCATTAGTCCGGTTTTTTTCCATTGCTGCATTTGCTCACACGCCAGCTTGAGCACCTGCTGATCGAGTCGGATGATCAGATCGGTCTCCTGTGCGACCGGCAAAAATTGAGCGGGCATTAACAAGCCACGTTTAGGATGCTGCCAGCGCACCAGAGCTTCAAAGCCAGTGACTCTGTTGCTGCTGATGCTTAACTTAGGTTGAAAACTAAGCCGCAGTTCCTGTTGACTTAACCCTTGCTGCAGCTCTTGTTCAAGCGCGAAGGACTCACTGGAGCGGGGTAAGGCCGCTTGATTGAATAACTGGATAGGCTGAGCTTTGCTTGTATGGGCGCGCTGCAACGCATGATCGGCACTGCGAAGCAGTTGATCGTAACTGTGGCCGTCATCCGGATAAAGTGCAATGCCGAAAGCCGGCATTAGTGGGGTATCCTTGGTGGCTTGCTCCAACAGGGGCAGTACTTGTCGTGCCAAGCGATAGCCTTGTAAATCAAGGCGTGTACTGCCCAGGTAAGCTGGAATCAAAAAGCCAAACTCGTTACCACTTAAGCGTGCCATAAAAACGCCATTGGGAAGGTTCGCGCGAATGCTGGTTGCAAGCTCTGCCAGTCGCGGAGCGGACAAGGTGCTGCCATCCAACGTATCCAGCTGCAAGATCATGATGGCAAAATTAGGATACTGCTCGGTGGTGGATTGTATTTCTCGCTCCAGATAATCGAGAAATACGGCTCTGTTTGGTAAGCGAGTGCCGGGATCTTTGGTATTGACCCGGCGAAGTTCCAGTTCATTCAGCTTACGGCTGCTAATGTCAGAAAAAGTTGCTAAAAACAGAGCTGATTTGTTGTGACTGGCTGGTCGTAGACAGGAAATGACCAAGTCAATGGCAAAGACTTGTTGGTTGGCTTTACGGCTCCAAATATCGCCATGCCAGAATTGACCTTTGCTGAGTGAACCTTGAATGTCTTTCGCGATGCTTTCCGGCTCTCCCTGACTATTGAACAGTCTAAGCGGTTTACCCTGTACCTGCTCAAGCGAAAAGCCTGTTAAGCGGGAAAAGGCCTGATTGGCATCCAGTACCTGCAGATCAGCATTGAGTAGGCAGACAGCATCCTGATGTTGATGAATAAAGGTGGTGAGTTGATCGGCTTTACTGTTTGCCTGACGTAACTTGGTCCAAAGGGCGATACTAAGTATCAGTAATAGAAAGACAAGGCCAAGAGTAACGGGCAATAGAGTTGGTGACGCAGGCATAGCGGCGGCAGGTAAGCTAAAGCTAAGCAGGCTTGTGCAAATCATCAAGCGGCCGATCAGCGCCATGGTAACAACATCCCTGTGTTGACTATTATCTGAACTCTTACTATAGCGCTGGCACTGCTGTAAATGCAACTTTTAATCGGATCTTCGCGACAATTTACCTGAAAGGGTTTTTTCTTGCAAACGAACAGGACGCTTACTGTCGAGACGCTTTACAACAAACAGGCTGGCAAGCTGTTGCCTGTCCTTTTTTCTGGTATATTTCTGTTTGATTCTAGACGCTGCTTGCTTCGATCATGGGGTTCTATGTTTGATATCGCTTTGTTTGAGCCACAAATTGCGCCAAATACCGGAAACATCATTCGACTGGCTGCCAACCTTGGAGCCCGTTTGCATTTAATTGAGCCATTAGGCTTTGAGCTGGAGGAAAAAAAATTACGGCGTGCAGGGCTGGATTACCATGACTTAACTCAGGTTTTTCGGCATGCTGATTACGCTGCATTTCAGAGCGTCATTGGAAAGCGCCGAGTTTTGGCCTGTACCACCAAAGGCAGCCAGCCTTACCATCAGGTGCAATACCAAACTGAGGATGTGCTGCTGTTTGGCTCTGAAACCTCAGGCTTGCCTGATGCCATTCGCGATGGCTTTGCAGCAGAACATCGCATTCGCATCCCGATGCAGCCACAAAGCCGTAGCCTGAATTTGGCCAATGCAGTGGCTATCATTAGTTACGAAGCCTGGCGACAGCAGGGCTTTGCCGGCGGGATCTAACATCCATCCGTTGACTGATGGCGGGCAAAAAAAGCCAAAATCGACTGCATCGCCTGTTGCCGGATCGCGGTTTTTTCCAACAGCAATTCGTGTTTTGCCCCGGCTAAAACCAGTACTTCACGTTGCTCTGGCCGTTGGGCGGCAAATTGGTGCTGGGCCTGATTATCGACCACTTTATCTGCCCCTGCTTGCAGGATAAGCAATGGCAGGTCAATGCTGTGCCCACTCGAGGCCAGTCGCTGCATGACCTGTGCTGCAGCCAGCAGCCAGTCCAAAGTCACACCGCCCAGTTGCAACTCTGGCTCAGCCTGATAGAGCGACAGCAGCCACTGATACTGCTCTGGACATTGGGTCAGCCGGTTGCGCTCAAAGGGCTCTGGCGCAAAGTTTCCTTGTCCCGGTAAATACCAGACGTCTGTGGACAACTTGCGATTCAGCCAGCGTAGAGCGCGTACCAGTGGCATGGCGGCTTTGAATGGAATGGGGCCAGAATAAATGCCCAGCATTGGAGAGCAAAGCACCGCAGCCGTGAACGGATGCGTGGGGTGTTGCAGCAGATAATTGGCAAAAATGGCGGAGCCCATCGAGTGGCAAAGTGCAAAGTGCTGCCGATGCCCAGAAGGCTGCACCACTTGGTCGATAAACAACTGCCAGTCCGCACTGTAGTGATCGAAGCTGCTGATATGGCCTTTGTGCGGGTTGCCCAGCTCACGGCTGGACGTTCCCTGGCCCTGATGATCGAGAATAAAAACGCTGTAGCCGGCTTGAACCAGTTGGTAGATGACTCCGGCGTACTTGATGGCCATTTCGATGCGGCCTGAGCTGATCACCACAGCGGCTGTCGCATCCTGGACCCGATAGTGGCTGTAACTGAGTTGAAAACCCCGCGCATTGGTCAGTTGACCGTGCTGCATCCGTTGCCAAAGTGGCTGCCACTGGGTCTGCCACTGCTGTTGAACCGAGATTTGCTTGTCCGGGTCAGTGCTTTGCTTAGGCTCCGGCATTGGGAGGCTCCTTCGGGGTGTCGGCTGTTGTGATTAAGGGCTCTGGAAAGCGCAGCTCCATGCAGAGCCCTTGAGGCTGCCTAAGACTGGCGGATAGCTGGCCCCCTTGGTGACGAATGGACTCTGCGGCAATCGCCAGACCAAGACCAAAGCCACCACTGTCCGGGGTGCGGCTATCGCTGAGCCGGTAAAAGGGGGTGAAAATTGCTGTTAATGCATCGGCAGGCACGCCTGGACCCTGATCGCAAATCCGAATGCACAGCTGCGCTTTGTGTTGCTCCAGCTGACAGTGAATAGCGCTGCCTGCCGGGCTGTACTTGATGGCATTGCGCAGAATATTTTCCAGTGCGCGCAGCAATAAGCGTGGCTCGGCCAGCAGTCTAAGCCCGGTGACGCTTTGCAGCTGGATCTGTTGCTGTTTGCTGTCGGCTTCCAGCTGACAGCGCTCTACCAGCTGCAGCATCAACTCAGCAGGATCCAGCCATTCAGGAGTGATTGGGTAGTGACCACTGTGCAGACGGCTGTAGGTCAGCAGTTCATTGAGCAGGGCATCCACCTGCTCCAGTTCCTGCTGCAATCGGGGCAGTTGTTGGCCTAGTTGTTGCCTTTCTTCCAGTGCCAGCGCCAGCTGAGCCCTGGTGAGGGGGGTGCGCAATTCATGCGATACATCACGTAGCAGTCGTTGCTGGGCCAGCACTAACTGGCTGATGCGCTCGGCCATGGCGTTGAAACCTCGCCCCAGACTGCCGAGCTCATCCCGTCGTTTGGCCAAACGGTTGCTGCGTTGTGCCAGATCGCCGGCCGCAAAGTTTTGGTAACTGTGCAGCAGCTCACGCAATGGCCGGGTAATTGACACTGCCAGCAGCAGGCTGGCAATGGCGGATACCAGAAAGAGACTCAACAACAGAATCGACTGGGGCAGGGCACTCAGTTGCCACCAGGGCTGCTCAGGGCCTTGCCGTTGCTGATACAGCGTCAAGGTACGGCCATCCAGGGTAATGGCGACAGGACCGGCCAGATATAGGTTGGAATGACGCAACAAGCGGGGTTGCTCTAAGTCCGCCAGCTCGGTCAGCCAATGCTGGTCAAAGTTTCGGGGCAGTCCGGCCGGGTTCAGTACTTGCTGCTGCTGAGGATCGACCAGCAACCAGCGGCCCTGGCGTCGTCGCTCCAGTCGCTGCAACAAGTCCGGCAAAGATTCGGCATCGCTGAACAAGCGGGCGGCATGTTGCAATTGATGTTGCATCGGAGGCGGTAGGCGGCGGATTTCCGTGTGCTCGGGCAATCCTCTGGCTATCAGCAAGGTGCCGGCAACGGTGGCTAGGATCACCAGCCAAAACCAAAGAAAAATCCGACTGGCCAGAAATTGCAGTGGATGCTTTAGCATGGCTCTGTTTCCGGAATAAAGCGAAAGCCACTGCCACGTAGGGTTTGGATGTAGTCTTGGGTGCTGTGCTTGGCCAATTTGCGACGAATGTTGCTCAGGTGCATATCCAGACTGCGATCATGCAATTGCAGGTTGCGACCCAGCACCTGCTTACTTAATTCTTCTTTGGAAATGACCTGGCCAGCCCGTCGCATCAGATAGTCCAGCAACTGAAACTCGGTGGCGGTCAGTCGGACGGGGTGTTGCTGCACCTGCAGCTGATGACTGGCGGAGTCCAGCTGAACATCGTGCAATTGCAGCACCGCTGTGCGCTGCTGTTGGTGCTGCTGCACCAACTCGATGCGACGAAAAATGGCTTTGATGCGGGCTGACAGCTCGCGGGGGTTAAAGGGTTTGGCCAGGTAGTCGTCGGCGCCCAGCTCCAGACCGAGAATGCGGTCAATGTCATCGCCGCGGGCGGTTAGCATCA
>SKGJ01000236.1 GCA_007117525.1 Alkalimonas sp. | reverse complement strand
GCGTGCAGCGCCCAGCTATCGGCGTTTTTTCAAAAAAGAAGGCAGGAAAAAAAAGCAGCCAGGCTGCTGGCGGCTCAAGCGCCGCAGCAAGCCGGGGATGTGGGTTGAGCACAACCTTGTTGGATTTGAAAGTTACGGCGACGGCGGTGCATTTTTAAGGTTTCAATGCTGCGCTGAATACGCCGACGGGTAGAGCTGACGTTCACAATGCGCCGTTTGCGCAGTTGCACTGGTTTTTTTCGTTTCATCATAAGGCCTCCTTGGCCTGAAAATTGGGTCTAGTCAGTGGTGGTGACTTTACGCTAAAGGTGCGTTGCTGGGTCACTTATTGCTGTATAGACAAGATGGCAGTATAACAAGTTCCGTGCTGGTCAGTGGTTGTTTTTTGCAGGAGTTTGTTTGGCCTGGTACAACGCCAGTGCTAACATTAACCGGGGCCACGAGTTTGTGTTGTGACTTGTTATGCAGCTGTAAGCTCAACCTTCTGCACCTTATCTAAACTCAAATTCTTTCCAGCATGCCACAAGTCGTAAGCATCCTGCATTGCCAACCAACTTTCAGGACTTCTACCTAGCGCTTTCGACAAACGAAGCGCCATTTCGGGGCTAATGCCACTTTGGCCCTTCAAAATCCTGTTCAAAGTAGACGGTGAAACATCTAACTTTGTCGCCAAATAGCGGCAACTCAAGCCGAAAGGCTCCATATAGGTTGCCGCAATAAATTCGCCCGGATGAGCTGGGTTATACATTACAGACATCAGTGATAGTCCTCATAATCAAGCAGATACACATGGCCATCACGAAACTCAAAGGTCAATCGCCAGTTGCCACTGACCATGATCGACCAAATGCCCTTTCGGTCACCTTTTAACGGATGGAGTTTGTATCCAGGAATGTCGAGATCTGAAACTTCCATTGCAGTATTCAGTGCCGTTAATTGCAAACGCAATCTAGTAGCATGTTTCACCTGAATACCACGGGTACTTCCTGTTTCGAAGTAAAGCCTCAGTCCCTTGTGCTTGAAAGTTCTAATCATGGGTTAGAGTGTAGCGTGTTGCGCAACGTTGTCAAGTTGCATGGCGATCACCATCACGGTGACAAAACCACAGCGAAGCTGAGGGTTTGGCATCCGGTGCATGGCCTGGTTATTTGTTGCTTCAGGCTGCAACAAGCTTCTTCACGTTGAGCTCTTTGCGATGCTGCTCGGCATGCCAGAGCTCATATTGCGACTGCTGATTCAGCCAGCTTTCTGCAGAAGTATCAAAAGCAATAGAGAGCCGGATCGCCATTTCGGGACTGATACCGGCCTTACCATTCAACACTGCACTCAACGTTTTTCGGCTGACTCCCAATGCCTCTGCCGTCGCCGTGACAGAGAGCCCAAGGGGCTCAAGACAAAGCTCTCGCAGTACTTCACCTGGGTGCGGAGGGTTGTGCATTAACATTCGCGGTACCTCAGTGATAATCTTCGTAATCCACAATCTCGGCATCTCCGTCTTCGAACCGGAAGGTTACTCGCCAGTTACCACTGACTGTCACTGACCAGATCCCGGCTCGGTGACCAGAGAGTTCGTGCAAACGAAGACCAGGTAAGTCCATATCTTTGGCATTTGCCGCTGCATTCAATCTACCGAGAATGAGCCGAAGCCTCTTCGTGTGGGCGGCCTGAATCCCTGCAGTGCTGCCGGACTTGAAGAATTTTGCCAAGCCCTTGTGTTTGAAGCTTCGAATCATCCCTTAAATGTAACCTGTAACGTATCGGTTGTCAAATTAGCTGGGCTTGCAACCATACCTGCACGTATTAGCGCCTCAAACGTTGCATCATCAGGCTGATTTATTTGTTAGCCTGTGTGCCAAAGTGACACAAAGATTGCTTATTGCGCACTTTAACACCATAATAGCCATGTGCCAATTTGGCACGGTAGGAGATAAAACTATGGCAACGACTTTGCCTCGCATCACCGCCAGAGTTGATGCCGATACGCAAGATTTACTCACGAAGGCTGCCGCTCTCGCTGGTATGTCCAGTATTAACTCATTTGTTTTGAATGCGGCAATCGAAAAAGCAAATCAAGTTATTGAACGTGAGCAGGCTCTAAAGCTCAGCCAGGCGGATGCTGTATTGCTGATGGACGCTCTTGATAATCCAGCGGTAGCCAATGAAAAACTCAAACGGGCGTCAGCGCGTTATAAGAACAAAACTCAATGATGCATACGGTACTGCTCGATAAAGATAAGCACGACAGGAACCGTTTCAATTGTGGCATTGAAGCCCTCAACAATTACTTAAAACTCATGGCGAGTCAGCAAGCCAAAAAAGACAACACCAGAACCTTCGTGTTGGAAGATGCCAACAATAGCAGTCATATCATCGGCTTTTATACACTGACGATGACACCTATTGATTTAAAGGCATTGCCAGACAAGTTACAGAAGAAACACCAAGCTTCAACCTCAGGTGGTCTGATTGCTCGTTTAGCTGTCGATGATAGATACAAAGGAAAAGGGTTGGGGGAGTGGCTGCTTATTGATGCCCTTCGAAAGCTACTGGCAGCTAGTGACAGCGTAGCGTTCCCTGTTGTTATCGTGGATGCCAAAGACGGTGCAAAAAATTTCTATCAGCCCTATGGGTTTCAAGCGTTTCAAGATGCCGACAACAAACTTTTCATCACCATTGCTGATATCAGGGCAAGCTTGGGTTAGTTACGGTATTGACACCGAGAGGCTAATGGGTGACCCCGAATTTTACTCCCGAATTAATTCTGAATTTATGACCTTTCATAAAAAATTGTAATGACGAGTTTCTCGGCTGAACCAAAAAAAGATCCCGGGCAAACGGTCTGCTCGATTTTATGAATAGTGATATCAGGATGTTCGTCAAGCCAATCATTAACCGCTTTCTCCAGTTCATTGAAAATTGGCTCTTTGAGCTTTCCTGAGAGATTGATTTTTGTTCTACTTAAGTCGCTGAATATTTTTACTTTCATGCATCCATCCAACAGTCATTAAGGTTTCAGAAAATCGAGAAAATCAGGGGCAGATAAAAATTAAATCTTATCTTTTCTGGGCCGGCCAGCCTTGCCTTTGTGCTGCCTGCGCCCGGTTAATGCTTCCACTTCTTGTTTAAAACGCTCATTTCCCAATGCCATGCCGCTCTTGATACTACTGCGGATATCCACCAGCATTGCTTCGCTCAGCTCGCTTCGAAACAAGTCGCGGTACGCTTGTTGCCGCTCTGCGTCATTCGCTGCTAAGGCCAGATAACTCGGGTGGGGCTGGCACAGGGCAGTTGCTTTGCCCAGCGCATTGCTGGCATAACTCGACCAGTGATAATCTGCCGGGCTTGCAGCCATCCCGGCACGTACCGGGTTCAGTTCAATGTAACGGTATACCGCCAGTATGTAGTGCTCTTCCTGCACCAGGCACGACTTAAAGCGTCCTTCCCAGAGCGTGCCGCTGCGGCGGTATTGCCGGTTAAAATACCGCACGTATTGCCGCCCCAAACTTTGCATCATCAGGCTGATACCACGCGCATCACTGGCAGTGCACAGCAAATGGACATGGTTGGTCATAAACACCCAGGCATGTACGTGCACACCAAAAGCGTCTGAATACTCGTTTAACCAGTGGGCATAAGCAGCAAAGTCTTCTTCGCTGGCAAAACAAACCTGCCGGTTATTACCCCGCTGGATAATATGCTCGGGGCAACCGGCCAGATGCACTCGGGGAAGTCGTGCCATCACTAAACCTCTGGGATCTGTGGATTAAACAGATTTAAGCTTAGTCTATTTTATTTTGATCTGACCCCGAATTTGTTGATCTGACCCCGAATTTGCGGTGACCCCGAATTTGCGATACTCATCTTTTACTCATAACAGCTTAATAATTTGGAAAATCCCTTCTTTCCCCGCGGGATTTTCCCTTCTATCTTTTCCAAATTTCTCCAATCTATCGAACTCACGCAGCCTAATCAACAATTTAATTACACTTGAGAAAGCTCCCATTGCAGAAAGCAGGGATTTTCCATGCAAGTAGCATCTTTACAGGTATTTCACTTACCGCTGATAATGCATACAGTGTTTTTGTGGTGTTTTTCATGTCGCCAAGCCGGTAATAAGCAACGACCACAAAAGAGACGCGCGAAGTCGGCTGCTGGTGTGGCGGCGGCAAATCCCACCCCAGTTGCCGCTCTATCCCTAGACAGCAAATTTCTTTATAATAGCGCGCTCAAATTCCTCGTCGTTCAACCAACGGAAAAAAGCCTATGTTGATCCTGCGTGGTGCACCTGCACTGTCAGACTTTCGAATCCGCAAACTGATGGACCAATGCCAGCGTCTGGCGCTGCCGGTTACGGAAATTTACGCTGAGTTTATGCACTTTGCCGAGCTAAGTGCCGCTTTGACTGCAGAACAGCAGCACACGCTGGAGCAACTGCTGACCTATGGCCCGGCGCTGGCCAGTCATGCCCCGCAGGGTTTGATGCTGTTGGTGACGCCACGACCAGGCACCATTTCGCCCTGGTCGTCCAAAGCGACTGACATTGCCCATAACTGTGGTTTGTCGTCGGTGGTGCGGTTGGAGCGGGGCGTTGCTTACTATGTGCAGTGCAGCGAGACCCTGACCATCAGCCAGCAGGACGCATTAAAAGCTCTGCTGCACGACCGGATGATGGAAGCGGTGTTTGATAGCCTGGAAGCGGCAGAGCAATTGTTCCTGCACGGCGAGCCGGCAGCGCTCAGCTCGGTGGATATTCTGGCCGGTGGCCGCGAAGCCCTGGCCGAGGCCAACAGCAGCATGGGGCTGGCACTGGCCGACGATGAAATCGATTACCTGGTCAGCAACTTCCAACAGCTGGGCCGTAACCCGAACGACATTGAACTCTACATGTTTGCTCAGGCCAACTCTGAGCATTGTCGGCATAAAATTTTCAATGCCGACTGGACCATCGACGGCCAGCAGCAACCCAAGTCGCTGTTCAAGATGATCAAAAACACCTTTGAGCAGACACCGGATTACGTGCTGTCGGCCTACAAAGACAATGCTGCGGTGATGATGGGTTCGGAAGCCGGCCGCTTCTTCCCGGATGCGACCACCCAGGAATACAACTACCATCACGAGCCGATCCACATTCTGATGAAGGTGGAAACCCACAACCACCCAACCGCCATTTCCCCTTACCCGGGCGCGGCTACCGGCTCTGGCGGCGAAATCCGCGACGAAGGCGCGACCGGTGTGGGTGCCAAGCCCAAAGCCGGCCTGGTTGGTTTTTCGGTATCGAACTTGCGGATCCCGGGCTTTGAACAGCCGTGGGAAACCGATTTTGGCAAGCCAAGCCGCATTGTCAATGCGATGGACATTATGCTGGAAGGCCCGTTGGGCGGCGCTGCCTTTAACAACGAATTTGGCCGGCCGAATCTGGTGGGCTATTTCCGTACTTACGAGCAGCAGGTGAACAGCCACAACGGCGTGGAAGTGCGCGGTTACCACAAGCCGATTATGCTGGCCGGTGGTCTTGGCAATATCCGTGAAGATCATGTGCAAAAAGGCGAGATGAAACCAGGCTCCAAACTGGTGGTACTGGGCGGTCCGGCGATGAACATTGGTCTGGGCGGCGGTGCTGCTTCTTCGGTGGCGTCCGGTCAGTCGGCGGAAGATTTGGATTTTGCCTCGGTGCAACGGGAAAACCCGGAAATCGAACGCCGCTGCCAGGAAGTGATCGATCGCTGCTGGCAACTG
>SKGJ01000368.1 GCA_007117525.1 Alkalimonas sp. | reverse complement strand
CTGCAGCCGTCAGGCTTCGGCTGGCAATCCGCGATACAATGGTGGAGTTGGCAATCGCCGAAAAACCACGACCACCGTAACTTTTCGGGATAATCATGGCAAAAAAGCCTTCTTGCTTCAGATAGTCCCATACCTGCTGCGGCAAATCACGCTTGTGCTGCACAATGTCGTAATCGTCCAGCATCGTAAGCAGCGTTTCGACCTGTTCATCCAAAAACGCCTGCTCTTCCTGGTTCAGCTGTGGCTTTGGAAACTGATGCAATTGCTGCCAGTCCGGTTTGCCTTTAAACAACTCACCGTCCCACCAGACATCCCCCGCCTCCATTGCTTGCTGCTCGGTTTCCGATAAGGGCGGCAAAATACGTTTAAATACTTTAAAAACCGGGGCAGAAATCAGCGCCCGTCGAATGGGCGTCACCCCAAGCAACAGAGCTAGGGTGACAACAAGGATGAGTAACAAGGTCATGGTGGTATCCTTAAAATGTGGCCTGGGCCATTAAGTCGAGTTGTTTAGAGTCGATGGTGGGTGCGGCAATGCCCGCAGCCAAATAAGGCAGCAGCCGGCGGATCACACTGGCGATATCCGCTTGCTCCTGGTAGTCGGCAGCCGCGATATCAAACAATGCCTCGCTGGATGCCATGGTAAAAACCACCGTACCCAACGAAAAATGCAAACGCCAGAAAATCTCTGCATTGCTCAAAGATGGGCAAGACTGCTGCACCAACAGCACAAACTTATTTAACACTGAGCCATAATGGTGGCTGATAAACTTCCGCAAGTGTCCCTGCACATCAGTATAGCCCCGTCCCAGCAGTTGCAAAAATAAGGTGGTGCCCTGCGGCTTTACCTGCTTTAATTCCAGCAAAGGCTGTACGAACACAGCCAGCACCTCAGACAAAGTCGATGGCTGCTGTCGTGCTAACAAGGCATCAAACTGCTGCTCCAGCCGCGGCATCACAATTTGCAAATAGCGCTGCAACACCGCCTGGATCAAGGCTTTTTTCGAACCAAAGTGATAGTTAACCGCGGCCAGGTTAACTTCGGCTTGGCTGGTGATTTGCCGCAAAGAGGTATCGTTAAAACCGGACTCGGCAAACAAGCCCTCGGCAGCATCCAGAATTTTTTGTTGTGTTTGTATTCGGCTCATGCCCACCCCATTTCAAACAGCTGTTTGAAATGTACGTTTGAACCTGAAAACTGTCAAGTACTAATCCGATCAGTCAGGGTCTTGGATTTTAGTGTCAACAAAGGGGTTGACACTGCATGACTTTTCAGCGAGTTTATGGGGCCTGATTAGTTATCAACCAAAAGGAGATGCCCAATGCCTGCTTCGCCATCGCAAAGTCGCTGCTACTGCCAGTCTCCTTTTGTATCCCCCTACTACTTATCCGAGTGGTTCAATAATTAGCCCAACCGCTGTGCCATACAGCGGTGCCGCATGTAGTTTTAATCAAGTCTTACTTAAGTAACGACGATTTCATTCGCCACCTCTCGTTTGCATCCGTTGCTGCATTTCGGCATCCGTTCATGCTTTGGCACAGCCATGATTTCACCTAATTCACAATCAGATTGCCGCCTACGGCAACCCCTAAGCAAAGTGAGGAAGAAGCATGAAAACAATGAACAAAGGTGTTAGTAAAGTAGCTCTGGCAACCCTAACTGCCCTTTTCGGGATCCAGGGCGCTTATGCCAGTGAAGACGAAACCGCCGCTAAGGATGTTGAGCGCATCGCCATTACCGGCTCCCGCCTGCGCGGTGTCGATATGGAAGGTGCCAACCCGGTACAGATCATCAGCAGGGATGAGTTAACCAACCGCGGTTATGACAGTGTCAGCGCTTTTCTGCGGGACTTACCTCAGGCAGCCAGCGCTGGTACTTTTAGCGAAAACGGGGCTACTGCAACAGCCGCAGGTGCGCCGGCAGGCTCATCTGGTGTTAGCTTACGCGGGTTAGGCAGCAGCTCTACCCTGGTGTTGGTCAATGGCCGTCGGGTTGCTGTCGACTCCTTTGCCAACGGCGCAGATTCTTTTGTCAACGTCAATACCATCCCGATGTCTGCGATTGAACGCATTGAAGTGCTGACCGATGGCGCCTCTTCCGTCTATGGCTCTGACGCCATCGCCGGTGTCATTAACTTTATTTTGCGGGACGATGTCCAAGGCCATGAAATCTCGCTGATGTATGGCAACGATACCAAAAGCAGCGATTTCAGTCGCTACAACCTGACCTATGTCGGTGGTTTTAACACAGCCAACAGCAACACCACCCTGGTGGTCGATTACTTTGACCGCAATGCATTGTTTAATGCCGATCGTCCTATTGATGTGACTTTCGCCCTTCGCACCTCCCTTGGCATCGATGGGCAAAATTTCCCGGAAGCCTGGTGTGGGGATGATACGGTCCGCAGTGGTACCGAATGCCGTTACGACTACGTGATGGAGCGTGCGATCCAACCGGAGTCAGAGCGCCTGGGGGTCACCCTGAGTCACCTACAGCAGCTGGATAACAACATGGAGCTGTTTGCTGAAGGGATGTACCAGCGCAACAAAGGCTCAGCCTACGATTCAGCCACGGCTTACACCGTGACTATTGCACCAGACTCCAGCCTGGTGCCTGACGATGTTCGCGAGCTGAACCCCAATGACAGCAACATCATCGTCCGCACCCGTTTTCCCGAGCGCCGGCAACAAGCCTATGATACCGAGTCATTTCGCATTCTGACCGGTTTACGCGGGGAAGCCGGTGACTGGTTCTGGGAAGCAGCCGCAACTTATGGCGTCACTGAAAATGAAGTACGCCATATCCGTGGCTACTTTAATCGCGATGCCGTACTAAACGCCATCGCCGACGAGCGTTTTAATCCATTCAACCTGGGCCGCGATAACAGTGAAGCAACGCTGGCGAATCTTCGTAGTCTGGCACCGCGCAGAGGCCGTTCAGAAACCTACAGCCTGGACTTTAACATCTCTGGTGACTTGTTTGAGCTGCCAGCGGGCTTTGTCAGCTCAGTCTTTGGTGGCGAGTTCCGTTCCGAGGACATTAAAGATACGCCAGCCGCCATTGCTGCTGCCGATGGCGTTTACGGTTTAGGTGCCCGTGATGCACAGGCCGATCGAACACAGTATGCGCTTTACGGCGAGTTTAACCTGCCACTGACCGATGACATTGATGCGGTGGCCGCCATTCGTTACGATCACTACAGCGATTTTGGGGGCGATGTCAATCCGAAGCTTTCGCTGCGCTGGCGGGCCACCGATGCTCTCATCCTGCGCGCCTCCTGGAGCACCGGCTTCAGAGCCCCATCGCTGTCTCAATTGGGTGCGGGCCGGGCACTGGCAACAGGCTACATCAACTGCGGACCAGGCGAAGAGTTTGATGCGCTGTGTGGCAGCTTCGATGATGAAGTCAGCTTTGATCAAGAGACTCGTGGTAATCCAGAGCTGGGGGCCGAAAGCTCCGAAGCCATTAACATTGGTTTTTCCTGGAACCTGACGGACAACCTGCAATTCACAGCAGATTACTGGCGCTATGACCATAAAGACATTGTGGATGTCGACGCCAATACCACCTTGCGTAACTGCTTAAGTGGCAGCGCCCCAACCGTTACCAATGAAGCCGACTTGCCAGGCTTTGGCTGTGTCGTCAGTGGCGAGGGTGATCTGGTGTTCTTGCGTACCGGTTTCTTTAACGTTGGCCAACAAAAAACCGACGGCCTGGATGTCAAACTGAATTACCGGCTGGCAACTCAACAACATGGCCAGTTTAATTTCTTTGCCAATGCCACCAAAACCTTTAGCTATGAGCGTCAAATTACACCGGACACTCCACCACAAGACTTACTGGGGCGTTTAAGCGGTGCCAATGAAATTGCCCGCCCTGATCTGGTGGCTGATTTTGGTACCGATTGGCGCCATGGCAACTGGAATCTTGGCTTAACAGCCAACTACATCGCCAGTATGGGCGATGGCGATTTCCGCTGGGGTGGCAATGAAACCGTCTCCTCCTGGTTGGTGTTTAACGCCAGTGCAGGCTATGACTTTGGTGATTATGGCCGGGTGCAACTGGCCGTCCGTAATCTGACCGATAAGAACCCACCTTATGCGTCATCGCCAACGGATGGTTATGCCAGCGCGGTGCATGACTGGCTGGGCGCTACCTACACCCTAAGATACACCTTCAACTTCTAAACGAAGACAACACTTCCTGGTAACTTTGGGGCCCTTGTGGCCCCTTTTTTTAATCCATCGGCAGCATGGCCTGCGCCAAAACCGGCGCCAACCGTTCTTTGTACTGCCCGACCACCTGCAGTTCTTCATCGCGGAGCTGATTTTTCTCCAGCAAGGAAACCGTCCGAAGCGCCAACTCTTTTTGTCCGGCCGACAGGCCCCCCTCTTCAAAAATCAGCGTCAAGACCTTCAGCACGCTGATGGGCACTTTGTTATTTTTCGGCGTGAGCTCCATTGCCTGTTCCAGCGCTGACAAAGCGGCACCGTACTTTTTCTTCTTAAAAAACTCAATCGCCATACTTTGCAGTTGCTTCGGTGTAAAATGCACCCGATCTTGCTCGTCACACTCCTGCTCGACGTACTTTTTAACCACTAGGCCGGCCAGATTATCGGAAGAAATTTGCTTTTTCACGGCATCCATGATCAACGCAGCCTCTTCCCGCCGCCCCAGTTCATGAAAGATTTTGGCCTTATCCAAATTATCGTCCAGCGACACTATAGGTCGAACCGACACATGCAAATCAACCAGGCTCTCGGCTTTCTTTCGTTCATCGGTAGCCAGGAATAACCGAGCTTTAGCAATGGTGATCTGCTCTTTGAATAAGGCCGCTTCTTTGTAGTCTTTTTCCAGCGCCTGAATCTGCTTGTCGGTTTGTTGCAGTATTTTTTTAGAGCGCTCATTGTTAAGCGTTTGAGCCAAGTCCAGGCCGGCGCGAATCACATTCAAAGCCAATACAGGCGAATCGTGCAAGGAGTTTTTCGCGTGTTTCGCCATGGCTTGTGTTGCCAGGTACTGGCCTTCAAAATCATGCGTCAGTCGGGCTAAGTCCCAGACCTTTTTATTGCGCTCAATGTTGCGTGGAGAAAGCGCGACCGCTTTTTTGATTTCTTCGTAGGCTTTATCAAAGTCTTGCTGCTCAATGTAATACTGCGCCAATAAATCATAGGTCGCGAAACGGGTGTCGACTCTGTCGGTCATCTCCGCCAATAGCTGTTCAATCTGCTGCATTTTGTCTTGTTTTAGCAGCGCAGTGACATAACCGAGGTACATCCAGGACATCTGATGTTTTTGCATCAGTTGCTGGTAAAAGCGCTCCGCCTCCTCAAACTCAAGCAACTTCAGCAAAGCTTCCCCTTTGATGCGCATAAGCTGCAAGTGAAAACGAGCAAGCTGAGGGTTCAGCAGATGCCGGTCGGCTAAGTAGATGGCTTTACTATAATTTTTTAAATCAATGGCTTCAAACACATCAAACAAAGTGCGCTTAATGTTGAGAACCTGAGGTAGGCGTTGTTTGACCCTTGCACTATCGAGAGGCTTGACCCAAAAATCATCGGGTTGCAATTCAACAATGCTATTCACCAGGCTTTCATCGGTCTCGGCGCTTAAAAAAATCAGCACCGTTCGTTTATTAACATGACCTTTAAACTTGAGCTCCTCCAGCAAATGAAAGCCGTCTTTGTCGCTTTTGACGTTAAAAGCGCAAATAACGATGTGAAAACGCTGCTGTTCACAAAGCCGCAGTG
>SKGJ01000053.1 GCA_007117525.1 Alkalimonas sp. | reverse complement strand
TCCGTCAGGGTTTTGGTTGCGAGCTGCGCTTGCGTTTGTAATTGCGGCGACGGCGCGGCTTGTGCTCGCCACCGGCTGGACCTGGCTGTTGCAGCATCTGCTGCTGGCCTGTTTCGTTTTCCTGCTGAAAACGCAGCCACCAGTCGGCCAACTGCTGCAGATCGCCGCCTTCGGCTTTGGCCCGCAGCAGCAAAAAGTCGTAACCCGCGCGGAATTTGGGCAATTGCAACAGCGACAAGGCCCGCTTGCCACGGCTGCGCGCCAGCCGGTTTTGCAATGACCAAATATCCCGGGTCACCAAGCTAAAGCGCTTGGGCAGGGCTATGCGTTGCTGCAGCTCACTCAGCACTTCGGTCATGGCAATGTTCAGTGCATCGACCGGTGGCAGGCCGCTTTCCAATTGCAGGGTCTGACTGCGGATCTCGACCGGATACCACAAAAAGGCGGCAAACAAGAAAGCAGGCGTGACCGGCTTGCCGTCGGCGACACGCTGATCGGTATCCTGCAGTGCCTGACTAACCAGCTGAAAGACCTTGCCTTCAGGCTCCTGAGCAATGGCCTTGTGCAAGGACGGCAGCAGTTGCTTGAGGATGCCGTATTGCTTCATTAGCATAAAGTTATCGAAGGCTTTGCCGGCCATGAACAGCTTCAGGAACTCTTCAAACAAGCGGGCAGGCGGAATACTTTTGAGCAAAGACGCCAACTGAGGGATAGGCTCGGCCGTCGCGGGAGCTATCTGCATATTGAGTTTGGTGGCAAAACGAATGGCGCGCAGCATCCGTACCGGATCTTCGCGGTAGCGGGTTTCAGGATCGCCAATCAGCTCAATTTTACGCTCGGCAATGGCTTGGACGCCGTTGGCAAAGTCCAGCACTTCAAAGTGGTTGATCGAGTAGTACAGCGCATTGATGGTAAAGTCGCGGCGCTCGGCATCTTCTTCGATGGTGCCGTAGACATTATCACGCAGGATCAAGCCTTCTTCACTGGCTTTGGACAGGTGATGCTCACCTTCGTCACTTTCATCCGGTTGGCTGTGATGGCCGCGGAAGGTGGCGACTTCAATCACCTCGCGACCAAAGAGCACATGCGCCAGCCGAAAGCGCCGGCCAATCAGACGGCAGTTGCGAAACACCTGCCGCACTTCTTCCGGTTTGGCGTTGGTGGCGACATCAAAGTCTTTCGGCTCCAAGCCCAGCATCAGATCGCGGATGCAGCCGCCGACCAAATAGGCTTCAAAGCCGGCGTCTTTCAGCCGATAAAGCACCTTCAACGCATTGGGGCTGATCTGCTTGCGGGAGATTGGATGCTGATCACGACTGAGCCGTTGCAGGGGGGGTAACACACTGTGTTTTACCAAAGCGGCTTGTTTATCAGCGTTGTTGCCTTTGCGCAAATTGCGTCGGCAAAAATCGAGCACACGGGAAATAATGGCTAGCTCCTGAACATCTGGTTGGCTGCAATGGCAGCGTGAAAACAATGCATGCACTATTTTACCGCACTTTTGACCAAACCGTGCACAAAAAACTACTAGAGCACCGAGTGGTTAAAACACAGCCACCAGCGGCGGCTGAAATTTTCCCAGACAATCCAGGTCTTTTCACGGGTTTAGTGGAGCTAAATCCTGAAAAGCCTGGGGCCGGATGGGGAAATTTCAGCCCCGCCCGAAGGGAACTGCCTAAAATCAGCTCATCCTGCGTTGCGTCTGCTTGAAAGATGGCCGATATTCCGGCACAGACGCGCCTTGACTGAACGAATTTTAGGCTAGTTCTGGTGTGCGTTTTTTAACCACTCGGTGCTCTAAAGCAAAATTTCAGTTTGTCGTGGGATCCGGGCTGGCTGCCAGTGCTGGGTCGCATAGGCGATAAGCTCATTAACCTGGGCATCGGCCAGTTCAGCGGGCGTTTCTTGTCCCAGGTAGGATAGGGCTTGCAACAGTAACGGCACGGCCCTGGCTGGTTCCAGAGCCGGCGCATGATTTTGTTTGCTAAGCTTCAGCCCAGGAGCCGTGCTGGCCAGAGGGATATGGCCATACTGGGGCGGGGTTGCGCCCAATCGCTGAAACAGTTGCTGCTGGCGGCAGGTCATGGTCAGCAAGTCGGCACCACGGATCACTTCGGTAATGCCCTGATCCCAATCATCCACCACCACCACCAGCTGGTAGGCAAAAAGGCCATCACGCCGTTTAATGACGTAATCTTCCTGACAAAGGCTGGCATCCAGGCTTTGGCGCCCGAGGTAACGATCATCAAACTGGTTGTGGAGGGTATCGACGCGCAAGCGCCAGGCCAGTGGTTTTGAGGGGGTTGGACTGAGTTTGCGCTGCCGGCAGTGACCATTGTAAATCCCTCCCATGGCAGCAACTGCTTTACGAGGGCAGTCGCAGCCATAGAGCAGCCCTTGTTGCTGCAACTGGTCAAAAATATACTGATAGCGTTCTTTGCGCTGGCTTTGGTACCAGACTGGGCCATCCCACTCCAGCCCAAACTGCTCCAGTGTGGACAAGATCGCATCGGCAGCACCTGCCTGAGTGCGGGGTTCGTCGATGTCTTCCATTCGCACCAACCAACTGCCTGCCTGGGATTTTGCTTGCAAATAGCTGGCGACAGCGGCTACTAAGGAGCCGAAGTGGAGTGGGCCGGAAGGCGAGGGCGCAAACCGGCCAATAGGGGGGGAAGCAAGGGCTGGCATCTTAGCCGCCGTATTGCTTTTCCTTGATTTCTGCCAGGGTTTTGCAGTCGATGCACATGTCAGCAGTCGGACGGGCTTCCAGCCGCTTGATGCCAATTTCGATGCCGCAGGTATCGCAGTAGCCGAAATCATCGTCTTCAATTTTTTGCAGCGTCTTTTCAATCTTCTTCAGCAGCTTGCGCTCACGATCCCGGGCGCGTAGTTCCAGACTGAACTCTTCTTCCTGAGCAGCACGGTCCACTGGATCCGGAAAGTTAGCGGCTTCATCGGCCATGTGGGTCTTGGTGCGATCCACTTCTTCCCGCAGTTGCTGACGCCAGGCGTCCAGGATCTTACGGAAGTGCTCCCGCTGCTTGGAGTTCATGTACTCTTCGCCCACAGCCTCCTGATAAGGCTCGACTCCGGCCAGAGCCAGCAGCCCCAGCGTTTTGTTTGCTTTGCCTTCTGGCATAGTCATCTCCTGTACAATACAGCCAAGCAAAAATGGCGGATATTCATAGCAGAATATCAAGCACATCGCAAATAAAAGACGCGGAAGTATACAGAGTGAACTGCGGCGCGTCATCTGTTTTTACGCATCCGTCAACTGGACCGATGTTCAGCGATCTGCTTTTTTTGACGGTCATGGTACAATCGACGGATTCGAACACAAAGCCGAAACAGGACCCTCGCTATGACGGACAGCATTCACATTACCCTACAACCCAAAGCCGCTGAAGCCAAATGGGGCAAAAAAGCCAGCCTGACACCGACCGATAGCGGTTTTCAGATCCATCTGGACAACGCTTTTCCGGCGCGCAGCATTCAAAAAGCCGCCCGGCAGCTCGATGGGCTGGGGGTTGAAGAGGTCACCTTGAGCGGAGACGGCTGGGATCTGGAGCGGCAGTGGGCTTTCTACCTGGGCTTTACTTCGGCCAAGAAAATGGCCGGTGTGCAGTGGCAAGGTGAGGCCGCCACCCAACTCAGCCAGCTGGCTCATTGTTTTAGTTGGGCCCGCCAAATCACCAATCAGACTCCTGAGCAGCTCTCACCGGAGGCTCTGGCCAATGCAACGGTGGCCTTTTTAACGCCGCTGGCACCGGATGCCATCAGCCATCGGCTGATTACCGGCGATGCCCTGTTGGCCGAAGGCTGGGTGGGGATTCATGGCGTCGGCCGTGGCAGCGAACGGCCACCGGTGATGTTGGTGCTGGACTACAACCCAACCGGCAAGGCCGATGCACCTGTCGATGCGGTGCTGGTGGGCAAGGGCATCACCTTTGACAGTGGTGGTTACTCCATCAAACCCAGTGAGTCGATGTCCTACATGAAGTGCGACATGGGTGGGGCTGCCACCGTGGCTGCAGCCTTGGGGCTGGCGGTGATGAAAGGCTTGTCCCGCCGGGTTCAACTGGTGCTGTGCTGTGCGGAGAACCTGATCAGCGGTCATGCCTACAAACTGGGCGATATTCTTACCTACAAGAACGGCACCAGCGTCGAAATCCTCAATACCGATGCCGAAGGCCGCCTGGTGCTGGCCGATGGCCTCTTGTATGCCAGTGAAACCGGCGCGCCTTTGATCATCGACGCTGCCACCCTGACCGGGGCGGCGATGGTGGCGCTGGGGAATGATTACAACGCTCTCTTTGCGCTGGATACGGCCTTGCAGCAACGGGCCCTTGGTTATGCAACCGAGGTGCAGGAACCCACCTGGCCCCTGCCTCTGGCGCCCTGGCATCAAGGGCAGTGCCCGTCGCCTTACGCCGATACCGCCAACAGCCGCCCTATCAAAGGTGGGGGAACCGGCGGTGCCAGCAATGCGGCGGGCTTCTTAAGCCGCTTTGTGCCTGAAGGCGGCAAAGGCTGGTTGCACTTTGATTTGGCTGCTGCTTTTAACAGCAGCAATGGCCCTTTATGGGCCGCTGGCGCAACCGGCATGGGGATCCGTGCCATTGCCGAAACCCTGCGCCAGGAAGCAGGCAAAGGTTAATTGCTGGGCGCCACGGCAGAGCTGAACCTGCCGTGGCAAATCGCCCTCGTCAGAGAACCCGCCGGTTATGTCCTTACCTGTTGCTGCCATTGCCAACGAACTGCTGAGCGCTTTGTCTCAGCATGCCCGGGTGATCCTGTCGGCTCCACCAGGGGCTGGAAAATCAACCTGGTTGCCGCTGTTTTTATTGCAGCAACCGGCCTTTGACGGTAAGAAAATTCTGCTGCTGGAGCCCAGACGGCTGGCTGCGAAAAGCATCGCCAGCTTTATGGCCGCCCAGCTGAACGAGCCGGTTGGTCAGACGGTGGGCTATCAGGTTCGGTTGGAAAAAAAAGCCAGCAGCAGCACCCGTTTGTTGATTGTCACCGAAGGGCTGCTAACCCGGTTTTTGCAGCAAGATCCTGAGTTATCATCCTGGGATCTGCTGATTTTTGATGAGTTTCATGAACGCTCCCTGCAGGCCGATCTGGCACTGGCTCTGAGCCTGGAAGCACAGCAACTGCGTGATGACTTAACCTTGCTGCTGATGTCGGCCACGCTCGATACCGGGCAACTGGCGCAGGCATTGGATGCGCCGGTGATTGCCAGTGAAGGTCGCAGTTTTCCGGTTGAAATCCGCTATCAAACACCGGATCGCCAACCCCTGTGGCAGCAAGTCGCCCGCTGCTGTTGGCAGTTGCTGCAGCAGGAAGATGGCAGTGTGCTGGCCTTTTTGCCAGGGCAGGCTGAAATTCGCCAGGCGCAGCAATGGTTGTTGCAACAACCGCTACCGGATTCAGTGCAGGTTCATCCCCTGCTTGGCAGTTTATCGCTGGCGCAGCAACAAGCGGCGATTGCCCCTTGCGCTGCCGGGCAACGCAAGGTGGTGCTGGCCACCAATCTGGCAGAAACCAGCCTGACCATTGATGGCATTCGCCTGGTGGTGGATAGCGGGGTTTATCGCCGGGTGCGTTTTTATCCAAAGCACGGGGTAATGAAACTGGAAACCGTTGCCATTAGTAAGGCATCTGCCACCCAACGCGCTGGTCGGGCAGGACGCTTGTCTGCCGGGCTTTGCATCCGGCTGGACAGCGACAGTCAATGGCAGCGTCGGGCTGAGTTTAC
>SKGJ01000091.1 GCA_007117525.1 Alkalimonas sp. | reverse complement strand
TTAAGCCAAGGATCATCGTGCCCAGGGTTTCTATGCGCCTGTGGCCAAAGGGATGGCTTTGATCGGGGGCTCGCCCTCCCAGCCGGATGCTGATAAGGACTACCAGATCGGTTGCCAGATCCGACAAAGAATGCACACCATCGGCCACTAGGGCAGCGGAGTGACCGAGCAGGCCGGTGATGATTTTCACTACGCCAAGCAGCGCATCAAACAGCGCACCGACCAGGGTTACTTTGTTGGCTTGCGCATCTCTGGTACTGTGCTGGTGTTTGCTCATGGACGGATCAATTGCTCCCCAGCAGAAAGACCGCTGACTACTTCCTGCATGACGTGCCCTTGCAGTCGATGTTGCTCGCCAAGCCGGATAAGCCGCCGCTCTACACCCGCACTGGTGTGCAGCTGCACATAATACAATTGTCCACGCTGCTCAATGAAGTCGGCTGGAATTAACAACGCATCGCGTTCTCCAACAGGAACGGCCAGCCGGCCAAACATACCGGGATAGAGTCCTTCAGTGCGATCAATATCCAGCCGCACCCGAAAGCTGCGGGAGCCTGTATCGGCAGCCGGTTCAATCTCACTGACTGCAGCGGAAAGAGGCTGCTTGCTGGCGTCCAGCATGACTTCCAACTGCTGGCCAAATTGCAGCAAGCCAAGCACCGATTCACTGATTGCGGCTTCAAAGCGCAGGCTATCCGGTGCATACAAGGTGAGGAGTAAAGCCCCCGGCGTGGCGGTATCACCGGCATAGGCCAGTCGCTGACTGACAATACCAGTATAGGGAGCGACTATCATGCTAAAGCCTTCACTGGTTTGTGCTTCAAATAAAGCCGCCCGGCTGCGTTGCAGTTCTGCTTCAGCGGTATCACGATTGCTGCGCACTTCGTCCAACTGGGCTGCCGGCAATAAACCTTGCTCTACCAGCGCTATGGTGCGCTGGTAGTGGCTGCGCGCTTCATTGGCTCTGGCCTGCGCCGAGGCCAGCGCTTGTTCCTGTTGTCGCACCCGTGCGCTTAAGTCGTCGTTATCCAACCGCAACAAGACATCGCCAGCTTGCACCCTGTCGCCTGCCTCTACCAGCACCTCTGCCACCCGGGCGGTGATCCGGGCTGACAAGGCGGTTTGCTGACGGGCTTGCAGGTTACCGCTAAAATGACGGTATTCTGCCAGCGGCTGTGACGTCACGGTATAAAGCGCTGCTGATGGTGCCTGCTGCACTAAAGGACGTGTCTCTTCTGTTACCTTGGTGACAAAGGCGCCAGCCAGCCAGAGAAATATAAGGGATAAAAACAGAATAGCTGCCAGGATAGCCAGGGCAAAACGCCGACCAGGGGTTAAAAAAGTCGTTTTCATTCATCGTCTCCGGCAGTTTTCAGGCCATGGCTTGGGTGATTGCGGTACACCTGGTGATAGACCACCGGGATCACCAGCAGGGTAAAGATGGTGGAGGCACCAATACCAAAAATGATAGCCCAGGCCAGACCGTTAAAGATTGGATCCAGTGTGATGACAATATTGGCCAGCATAGTGGTTCCGGCTGTTAGCAGGATAGGGCGGGTGCGTACTGCACCGGCTTCAAACAACGCTTCTTTCAGCTCACAGCCTTCGCGCAACCGCTGTTGAATAAACTCGATGAGGATCAGTGAGTTCCGCACGACAATGCCCGCCAGCGCTATCATGCCTATCATGGCTGTGGCGGTAAAAAGCGTGGGGTTGGGGTAGCCGGCGATGTCAGAGCTAAACAGATTCAGCAGCCAAAAGCCTGGCATGATGCCGATAATTGTCAGCGGAATAGCCAGCATCATCATGCCGGATACGGCTTTTAAGCCGGTTTGCAGCACCATCACCACAAAAACACCGAGCAAGGCAACGCCATAGGCAATACCCAGATCGCGAAACACATCCAGGGTGATCTTCCACTCGCCTTCACCGCTCCAGACCACCTGAATATCATCCGGTACCGACCAGCCAAGACCGGCGCCATTGCCAAAGTAGTGACGGCGCCACAGTGGCCGGTAACTGTCAACCTCACGCCCCCGATCAACCATCACATCCACCACCGCATCGGCTGGTACCCGGCCGACGGTTTCGCCATAGACGTAGCTGACCGGGCGCAGGTTTTTATGAAATATAGGTCGATCCACAGCTAATTGTTCAAAGTGACCAAGCTCACTTAGTTGCACCATCGGCAAGGCGGCGTCGGCTACGCCCTGCGCTTTCCGGGTGCGGCTTAAACCGGCTTCCCCACGTACATACAGCGATAGCAAGCGCTGCGGATTATCCCGCTGGCCACGCGGCAGACGAATTTCGATTGGCAGTGGGTTCACTTCGTCCGGTAGTTGCAAGTAATCGATCACCAGGCCGGAGGCGGCAGCGGTCAGTGTCTGATTGATTTGCTGCACGGAAACACCGGATAAAGCGGCTTTTTCCTGATCGACGACAAAGCGCCAGAGCATGGCTTCTTCTGGCACCGAGGTATCGACTTCGCGGACAAAGTCTTCGCGGCGCAGTCGCTCGGCAACCGTCAGAGCCGCCTGTTCCAGGGCCGCATAGTCGCTGCTGTCACTGCCATATATTTCAGCAACCAGGGTACTGATCACCGGTGGACCCGGTGGCACCTGCACCAGTTTGAGTTTGGCATTATTGCTGTGCGCAATGGCTTCCAACTCATCGCGCAGCCGCAGCAGAATTTCGTGCGATTGCAGGCGGCGTTGTTTCTTATCGACCAGCACCACCCTAAGCTCGCCCTGGTGTGGTTGATGACGCAAAAAGTAGTGCCGCACCATGCCATTGAAGTCCATCGGTGAAGCCAAACCGGCAAAGCTTGATATGGAGCTGATTTCGGGCACTTGCTGCAGATGACGTGCCAGTTGCTCCAAGGTAGCTGCGGTCCGCTCGACGCTGCTGCCATAAGGCAGATCCACCACCAGCTGAAATTCATTCTTGTTGTCGTTGGGCAGCAGCTTGAGCGGCACTAAGCGCATGGCAGGCAGAGCCGCAGCCAGCACAAAAAGCCCGGCAACGGCCCATAAAAATAGTGAGCTGCGCTTTGGGCTCTGCAGCAACGGACCTAGCAGGGCTTTGTAGCCCCGATAGAGCAAGGTGCTTTGTGGCTGATAGTGGCCTTTCTGGCGTGCGCCCACCATGATGCGACGAGCCAGCCAGGGGGTGATAAGAAAAGCCACAGCGGTGGAGAAGATCACACTGATTGGCACGTTGAAGGCCATCGGCGCCATGTAGGGGCCCATCATGCCAGTGATAAAAAACATTGGCGTGAACACGATGACAATGGCCAGCGTCGACATCAACAGGGCGCTGCGAATTTCGGCCATTGCCAGCACGATGGAACGCTTGGGCGGCAGGCCTTTTTCCCGCAAAAACCGTTCGATGTTGTCAATGGAAGCAATGGGATCGTCGACAATCAAACCCAGTGCCAGGATCAAGGCGAATAAGGTCACCCGGTTAATGGTGTAGCCAAACAGCAAATCCATGCCCAGGGTAGCGCCATAGCTGATAGGGATGGCGATGGCGACCACCAGTGCTGCGCGCCAGTTCAGGAACAAGCCAACAAAAATCACCACCGTAATAATGGCGATGGCCAGGCTGGATACCAGATCCATCACCTTCTCATCAGCGGTTTCACCGTAGTTGCGGATCACCTCCAGTTTTACACCGGCAGGTAGCCAGTGTTGTTCCAACTCGGTAAAGGCTTGCAGCACATCGTTGGCTACCCAGACTGCATTGGCCCCTTTTTGCTTGCCCACTGCCAGGAATACGGCAGGCAGGCCCTGATGCTGGTTCAGCGTGGCTTCGCTAAAGGCGGCACCCGGGTAAAAGAAACTGTACTGGCTGGGCTCGGCGGGACCGTCGGTGACGGTGGCGATATCACGCAAATAAACCGGCTGGTCATTGATCACATTGACCACGGTTTGACCGACTTCGCTGGCAGAGCGCAAGAAGTCACCACTTTGCAAGGCAATGCTGCGATTATCCCGCTGCAATGTGCCGGCCTGCTGGCGCTGATTGCTTACGCGAATGGCCCGTTCGACATCCTGCACACTGGTGTGGTGGGCGGCCAGGGCTTCATTATCCAGTTCGATCTGGATCAGACGGGATAAACCACCACTGACGCTAACCTGATTGGTGTGGCGAATGGCTTTCAGTTTCTGGGTGGCTTGCTCGGCGAGACGCCGAAGCTGAAAGTGATCAATCGTCGGGTCGGTGCTGTACAAAGCAGCCACCAAAATAGGTACGTCGTCAATTTCAACCGGTTTGACCGACCAGTTGTGCACCACCGCCGGGATTTTATCCTGATTGGAGTAGAGCTTGTTGTACAACTTCACCAAGGAGTCTTCACGATCTTCACCGACATAAAAGCGCACAATCACCAAGGCCTGGCCGGTCATCGATTGGGAGTACACATACTCCACGCCATCGATCTGTGACAACAAGCGCTCTAGCGGCTCGGTGACCTGAGTGGCCACCTGCCGGGCAGACAAGCCAGGAGCCTCGATCAGTACATCGGCCATTGGCACCACAATTTGCGGATCTTCTTCCCGGGGAGTGAGCCAAAGTGATACAGCGCCAAGCACCAGCGCTAGCAAGATCAGCATCGGTGGGAAGTAGCTGGACATAAACCAGCCAATCAACCCCTGCGATGATGGAGTCGAGGTTGCCTTCATGCAGTTTTCCTGATTGGTTGAAGCGCTTGCTACTTGAAGCAGAGGAGCCAGGAAAAATATTTTCCCCTGGCTCGTAAACTCATAATGTTTAACGCAACTTTTGTACTAACTATAGCAGTCTGTGGATTTTTTAGGGGCAACCTTAGCTAAAGGCAGTTTTCTGGCTATGTACCAACCAGCTATCATGGCTATGACAAAGCCAATAGTGCCGGTATTACCAGCGCTCAGAGCACTGATAGCAGGGCCTGGGCAATAGCCAACAAGGCCCCAACCTAAGCCGAAAACTGCCGCACCAATCAGGATAGGCTTGTCGATCTTGCTGGCGTTTGGCAACTGAAACTTTTCTGCCATCAAGGGAGCTGATCTTCCCCGGACTAAACGGAAACCAACACTGTACACGGCAAGAGCAGCGGCCATAACCAGAGCCAAGCTGGGATCCCAGTTGCCTGACAGATTTAAAAAGCCCAATACTTTGGCCGGATCAATCATCATGGAAACGGCGATGCCGATGGACATCAATAAACCGGCAATAAAAGCAATAATGATTTGCATGGATGACTCCTTAAAACAAGCTGGCGACGAGAACACCAGCCGCCATGAATATAAGGGTGGCAGTGATGGAGCGTGGCGAGAAACGGCCAATGCCGCAAACGCCGTGGCCCGAGGTGCAGCCACTGCCCCAGGCCGTGCCCAGCCCAACCAGCAAGCCGGCAATCAGGGTTCGTGGGCCAAGCTCAGGGGTGCTAAAACTAAAATCGCTGATAACCAGTGCTACCAGCAAAGGCCCTAGCAGCAAGCCGGCAACAAAAGCCAGCTTCCAGTTGCGGTCTTGCTTTTGGAAAATGGCCTGGCTGGCAATACCGGAAATTCCGGCTATTCTGCCAAGCGCGGCCATCAGCAATAAGGCCCCCAGGCCAATAAAGGTGCCACCAATTAAAGCGGATAGCGGGGTAAAGTTTTCCATGATCACCTCTTATTTCACGATAGGGAGCTTTGCGTCCAGCCAGCCCTGCATGCCCGGTGCAACGGAGTACACCTTTGAAAAGCCCATGCGTTGCAATGACTCTGTTGCCAGGGCGGAGC
>SKGJ01000215.1 GCA_007117525.1 Alkalimonas sp. | reverse complement strand
TTGTTGTGCCCGTGGATTCAGTGATTTTAGCACTGCCTGCAAATTGGCCAGCTGCTCGGCGGATACTAAATCCGCTTTGCTAATCACCAGCACATCGCAAAACTCCACTTGTTCTATTAGCAAGTCGGCAACACTGCGCTCATCCTCGTCGCCCAGGCTTTCACCGGTACTGGCTAGATCTTTTGCCTGCTGGTAGTCCTGCAAAAAGTTGGCTGCATCCACCACCGTCACCATGGTATCCAGTCTGGCAATGTCGCTTAAACGGCTGCCATCTTCATGCTCAAAGGTAAAGGTTTCGGCCACCGGCAAGGGCTCTGAAATGCCGGTTGATTCAATCACCAGATAATCAAAGCGGCCATCCTGGGCCAGCTTGCCAATTTCCAGCAGCAGATCCTCGCGCAAGGTGCAGCAAATGCAGCCATTGCTCATTTCCACCAGCTTTTCTTCGGCGCGGTTCAAACTGACTTCCTGATTGACCTGAGCTGCGTCGATGTTTATCTCACTCATGTCATTGACAATGACGGCAATGCGCAGGCCATCGCGGTTGTGCAGGATCTGGTTCAGCAGCGTGGTTTTGCCGGCACCCAAAAAGCCGGACAGCACGGTGACGGGTAAAGGCGTAGAGGTTGTGGTGGCCATAAGGACCTCAAAAGTGTGATGGTATAACATTGCAATGGTAGCATGCTGGCTAGCTCTGTAAAGCCCAATCAGCCGGCGATACAAGCAAGCGCCTGACAACCCAGGGCTGTGTCAGGCGCATCATCAGCGATCTGTGAATGGTGTTATGGCAGCCGCCGCTGCTGGCCAAGCTGATAAAATTCACTGTGCTTAGACCAATTGGGCCATTGGCCTGAGTTGGCCAGCTCTTCCAGCACGCCGTAATGCAATTGGGTATCTTGCAATAGAGCACCAAAGTCCCAATCTTCACTGAAGGTATCGTCCGGCGTATGGTAGCGGCTTTGGGTGGCTTGCAAAGCCGCTTCACCAACGCCAGTGCCGCCTGACAGGCTGTCGGTGCCTGGCCCCATAAACAAGCCTGGGACACCGACCTGGGCAAAGGCAAACTGATCAGAGCGGTAGAAAAAGCCTTTTTCCACTTCCGGATTGCCGGCTACAACCCGGCCCTGACGCTCGGCCTGGCGGCGAACGACGTCATCCAGCTCCGATTGGCCTAAACCAATGATCCAGACATCGCGGGTTGCCGGTACCGGCAACAGCGCATCGATATTGATGTTGGCGACGATGTTGGCCAACGGCACGGTTGGGTTGGCGGCATAATGCTTGGTGCCCAGCAAGCCAGACTCTTCCAGCGTCACCACCAGGAACAACACCGAGCGTTCAAAGCCGCCTTGTTGCTGGGCTTTCGCTGCGATTTCCAGCAAAGCTGCCACGCCACCGGCATTATCAATAGCGCCATTGTAAATGGCCAGTTCGCCACCTTCTGAGGCAATGGCTCCCAGATGGTCCCAGTGGGCGGTGACCACTATCCACTCATCAGCACGGCTGGTGCCGGGGATGCTGGCAAGCACATTGTCGGAACGACCGGTTTGAACGTCCAGCTCAATGCTGGCATTGAGTTGATGGCCGGTTAGTGGAACTGCCTGAAAGCCTGGCTGGTGGGCCGCAGTTTTTAAAGCCTGAAAATTTAGCCCGGCACTGGCAAACAGCTGTTCTGCGCCCGTGCTGGACAGCCAGCCAATAACGGGGGTCTTCTCACTGGTGTTGTCGGCTAAATCAAACTGGGCTCGCTGCATCATGTTTTGCGCCACAGCAAAGCCATAACCGGCAGCTTCGGTGTCATGCACAATCAGGCAGGCCGCTGCTTGTTGCCGGGCACACTCTTCGAACTTGTAGGTCCAGCGGCCGTAGTAGGTCATTTCCGGGCCTTTAAATAAAGCTGGATCCTGGCTGGCAAAGCCAGGGTCGTTCACCAGCACAATTACGGTTTTACCAGTGGCATCAAACGCCGCGTAGTCATGCCACTGGTATTCCGGGGCTTCAACGCCATAACCCGCAAAGACAATATCGCTGGGTTCAAGCGTTACTTGCGTTTGACCGGTACGGGAGCTGATCACCAAATCGCTGCCTATCTCAGGTTGCCAGCCGCTTGGGCTGCCGCTTAGCTGCACTTTTGGATTGCCGATATTGGTGACTTGCATGTAGGGCACGGCCTGGGTATAGCTACCGGCATGACCCGGCTGCAAACCCAGTTGCCGGAAGTGTTCGACCAGGTAATGCACCGTGCGGGTTTCGCCTTCGGTGCCCGGCTGGCGGCCCAGAAACTCATCGCTGGCCAGGGTGCGGATATGCTGAGCCAGTGCTTCGGACTGGAAATCAGGCAGGGCCGTGCTGGCAGCAGGTTCAGGTGCTTTACTGCAAGCGCTGAGAGTCAGGCCTAGCAGTGCCAACGTCAGTAGGGGGTGTTTGTTCATTGTGATTCCTTAGTGTGATGGCTATCGGCAAATACAAAAGGTTTACCTTGCGGCGGCCCCAGCACTTCATCGCTGTGCATCACCAAACGACCGGCAATGATGGTCGCGATGGGCCAGCCGGTGACTTGTCCGCCGTGATAGGGTGTCCAACCGGCTTTGCTGGCGATCCAGCTGTTGTCGATGGTGCGCTGGGCTTTCAGATCGACGAGGGTAAAATCGGCATCGTAGCCAACGGCGATGCGGCCTTTGCCTCTCAGGCCAAAAATTCGGGCCGGGTTGCTGCTGGTTAAATCGACCAGCCGCTGCAAACTCAGCTTACCGGCGGCGACATGGTTCAGCATCACCGGCAGCAGGGTTTGCACTCCGGTCATGCCACTGGGGGAGTCTGGGTAGGGGCGAGACTTTTCCTCCAGGGTATGAGGCGCATGATCGCTGCCCAGAATATCGACCGTGCCATCGGCGATGCCTTGCCACAGGCCTTGCTGGTGCTTGCTATCACGCACCGGCGGGTTCATCTGGGCCAGACTGCCAAGGCGCTGGTAGCAATCCGGCGCCACCAGCGACAAATGATGCGGGGTGGTTTCTACCGTGACGCGATCTTTAAAGGCTGCCAGATAGGCCATTTCATCGGCAGTGGAAATATGCAGAATGTGCAGCGGCCGGTTTGCTTGTTCGGCCAGAGCGATGATCCGCTGAGTGGCCAGCAGGGCACTTTGAGCATCGCGCCACAGCGGGTGGTTTTCAACTTCGCCGGCGGTCAGGGCTTTGCGCTCACGCAACCGGGCTTCATCTTCGGCATGAATGGCCACCCGGCGCCGGCCATCCTGCAAGATGTGCAGCAGCAGCTCGTCTTGCTCTGCCAGCAAGTCGCCAAAGGAGCTGCCCATGAAAACCTTGATGCCAGCACAGCCCGGCAATTGCTCAAGCGCTGCCAGCTTGCCAAGGTTGGCGGCACTGCCGCCGATGTAAAAGGCGTAATTGCAGTAGCTCTGCTCTGCAGCGATGCTGAGCTTTGCTTGCAGACAGTCGGCAGAGAGCGTCAGCGGATTGGTATTGGGCATTTCAAAGAAGCCGGTGATGCCACCCAGTACCGCGCCTTTGCTGCCATGATGGATGTCTTCTTTGTGAGTGAGCCCCGGCTCACGAAAGTGCACCTGGGTATCGATCGCGCCGGGCAACAGGTGCAGACCTTTGGCATCGAGCTGGCGTTTGGCCTGCCAGCCGCTACCACCGATGGCGGCAATGCGCCCGGCAATCACAGCGACATCGGTTTGCTGCAGTCCCGCCGGGGTCATGACCTGTGCACCTTGAATCAGCAAATCGGCGTCTTTGTGCTGGATGCGAGTTAACCAATCGGTTGCGTTCATATTATGGCTCCCTGGAAGCATGAATTCGGGCATAAGCATCGTGCGGATGCAGGCTTTCCAAATGCTGCACCTCAATGCAAACATCGGGGTACTGTGGACGTAAGCTGGCAGCAAGGCGGCGCGCGGCATCTTCAACAAACATCAGATTGGCGCCATTTAACCGGGCAAATTCCTGCTCATCGGCACGTTTGACCGCCGTTTGCACCGGGGTGGCTAAAGCCGTTTCGGTCTGTTCAATGACGGCACTGATCGGAAAGCCGCTGGCAGCCGCTGTCAGAGATAGTTCAATGCTGGCCACACTGCGCTGACTGTGCGGTGTGGCATAGCTGCCGTGTTGCAGCAGCCAGTCGGCTACGTTGGCTTTGGGCAGAACTTCATCGCTAAAGTCGGCCAGAAACTTTTGCTGCAGCAATTGCCGGCTTAAGGCGGCCGAGCAGGGGCAAGTAGACGAATACTGCACCGCCAGTTGCAGTGTCAGCTGAAAGCCTTTGGGGCTCAGGCTGGCTTTCAGCTTGACTGGATAACGGCGCCAACCGGCAAGATCTGGCGTGACTAGCGCCGGGCGCTTGCAGAGGCGATCAAAAGAGAGCTCCAGCACCACCTGATCGCTGTGGCAATCCTGGTGACTGCGCAGCAATTGCTGTAGTAGTTGTTTCAGGTTCGCTGGAGTGCACAGCTGCTTATCGGCAAAGTCATTGAGTAAACGGTACAGGCGCGACATATGGATGCCGCGCGCATCGGTCTTTGGCAGATTAATGCCAATGCTGGCTTTGACCTGTTGCACCATGGCATCCCCGCCATCGGATACCTGCAGCAGCAAATCCAGCTGCTGCATGCCTACTTCATCCAGCCTGCTGCTGGTTTGCTGCACGGTTTCGCGGGTAATATCCGGCAACTCTGTTTGCATTCTGGTGTACTCCTGCTTCAACGACAAAGTGTGATAATATCACATTTTGTCGTTGTCACACCCCTACTGGTCGCAGCTTTGTTGCGATAGGGCGCTGCATGCTTTAGCATGCCGACGGTTTTTAAAAGTTTGTTATGGAGTTGCTGATGTTAAAACTATCCCCACTGGCCTGTGCGGTCGCTTTGGCATTGCCTGCTGTCTTGAATGCTGGTGAAGTCACTTTTGATAACGCTCAGGGTGATGCTGCGCAGCTGGAGCGCATTGAGGTGCGCGCCTCTGGTTTGCGGCGTGATGTGGTGGAGATGGCGGGGCCAGTCTCGGTATTAAGCGGTGATGAGCTGGTACGGCGCACCGAAGCCAGCATTGGCGAAACCTTAAAATTTGAGCCCGGCGTGCATGGCAACTACTTTGGCCCTGTGGCCTCCAGCCCGGTGATCCGTGGTTTGGATGGCCCGCGGGTGCAGGTGATCCACAATGGCATGGGCACCGGCGATGTGTCGCGCGAAGGGCCGGATCACACCATTACCGCCGATGCCATTACCGCCCAGCAAATTGAAGTGCTGCGCGGCCCAGCTACTTTATTGTATGGCAGTGGCGCCATTGGTGGCGTTATTAATGTGGTGGATAACCGCATTCCCCGCACGGCCCTGGCCGAGCCGGAAACCGTGCTGCAGGGGCGTTTTAACAGCGCTGCTGCCGAGCGTTCGCTGGCTTTTGCCCATGACAGCGCAGCCGAGAACCTGGCGTTTCATGCCGATGGCTATTACCGCAAGGGCAACGACTACCGGGTGCCGGAGTATCAAAGCGACGAGGGCTTTCGTAGCAAGCGGCTGGACAATTCCTGGTCAGATCATCAGGTGCTAAATCTGGGCTCCAGCCATGTCGCCGACTGGGGCTTTGTCGGCATCAGCTATGGCTACATCAGCAGCGAATACGGCTTGCCGGAAGGGCCGCAGGACCCGCTGGATGACGATGATGGCGAATTGATTAAACTAAACCAGCAGCGGCTGGCACTGGCGGCCGAGTACCGGCCACAGCATGCCAATTGGGAACTGCTGAC
>SKGJ01000391.1 GCA_007117525.1 Alkalimonas sp. | reverse complement strand
GTTGGCAGCCGAGACATCCACTGAGATCCAGCTGTCCTCCGAGGACAGCACAAAGTGGCTGGGTACAACCCACAGGGTGTGGGCAGAGGCGGCGCTGCTGCAAAGCGCCAGTAAGATTGCGGTAATCATGTTTTTCATGCGTGATGATCCTTTAGTTAAGAGTAATTTTTAATTCGCCAAGCTCTGGCATGGCTGGTTGATTGAACTGCTGAGCCGGGCCACCCCATTGAAAACTCTGGCGTTGCAGGCTCCGTCCGCCTTGCTCGCGTGACGCCTCCACAAAGAGGGTGTATTCACCGGCAGGAACCGGCTTACCGGCATCATCCAACCCATCCCAGCTCAGCTGGTAACGGCCTGGTGTGCGGGTCGCACCGGTGCGGGCATCGACCAGTTCGGTTTCGCTACGGCCGATTTTGCGCCAGAAACGGCGGATGTCTTTCAGCCAATCCGGCTCTTTACGCCACAGCGCAATCAGCCGCACCGATTGCTGGGTTTCATCTTCCACCCAAACCGCCACATAGGGTCGGTAGTACTGGGCGGTTTCTATCACCGGCAACTCCAGTGAAATGGTCAGTTGTTGTGCTTTTGCAGCCGGTGCCATCAGCAACAGGCTCAGCAAAAACACCACGATTACGCCTTTTGTGTGCATTGCAAGGTCCTTCATTAGGTGTGAAAAGAAATCAGATAGATTAAAATTGCGGCCATACCGCCAACCAGGGCCAGGGTATTGCCAATGGCTCGCATCGACTGCGATTTCAGCAGCAGGTAAAAGCCGCTCAGCGCAAACAGCAGACAGCAGATGGCCGTCAGATCGATCAACAACGACCAGACAAAACCGGCATCCCGCCCTTTGTGCAAATCGTTGGCCAGTGCCAGATAACCGGCAAAAACCTGCTCCAGCTCCAGTTCACCACTGCCAAACTCCAGCACCGCCATGGCATAGCCGGCCGGCCGCTTGAACTCCAGCTCCAGCAGCTCGTCCTCGGCATCGAACTGGTAGCGCCACTCCGTCGCTCGCACGCCCTGCTGCACCAGCCAAAGCCGCAGTTCTTGGGCATACCAGTGCTGTTGCTCCGGCTCGGGCGGCAGTTCAGGCCAATCCAGCTCTGGCGGTAGACTCAGCAGTTGCAGCTGCTGATAGCTGCCCCACTGGCTTTGCCAGCCCGGATGATTCAGGGTGATGCCGGTGATGGAGAAAAACAGCAACAACAGCAGCACCCACATCGCGCTGTAGGTGTGCAGCGCCCGCATCAGACGCTGAATGGTGACAGGGCTGACTTTCATCGGCTGGCCTTAAAATTCAACGTTGACCGACAGCCAGAAGCGCCGCCCTTCCTGGTTGATCGGGTACAAATTGCTGTAACTGAGGTTGTTCGGATCTGCTGCCGTTGGGTTGGCATAAGGGGTGTATTGCAGGAAGTCTTTATCCAGCAGGTTGTACACCATCGCATTCAGAGTCAGCGCCTCTGACAAGCGGTAGCTGGCTCCCAGATGACTCAAGGTGTAGGCTTTAAAATCGCCCAGAGCATCAAAAGCCACACCGGCGCCACGATAGCGGCTGGAACGGTACTCGGTTGACAGCCAGACGCTGGCCTGCTCGCCCAGCTGCCAACGCAGGTTGCTGTTGAGCATGTGTTTTGGCGTATTGGTCAGTGGCAAGCCTTGACCAACACCGCTTTTTTGCTCACTTTCGGTGTAGGTGTAATTGATAAGCCAGGACAGTTGCTCCATCAGCGGTAAACGAACGGACGCTTCAACACCCCGGGTTTCTGCTTTATCCACATTCACCATTTGCGAAAACTCTGCGATATCCGGCCAAAAGCCAACATCCACACAGCCGGTCACCCCTTCATTGCCAGGGAAAGTGCAGTTGGGCCGAGGCGTACCACGCGCCAGTTTGTCGGTAAAGCGATTCACGAAAACCCCAGCACTGGCAGTAAAACCATGATCGGCGACATAAAACAGACTCAGCTCGGTGGTGGTGCTGCGCTCTGGCTTTAGGTTGGGGTTGCCGACAAAGGGTAAACGACCCTGAGCACCAAAACCATAAATGCCATCGGTCAGCTGTTCCACGCTGGGAGTTTTGTACCCCTGACTGACGCCCCCCTTCAAGGTCCAGCGTTCAATTGGGTTCCATACCCCATAGAGCCTGGGACTGAACTGGCTGCCAAAAGCATCGTGATGGTCATAACGCCCCCCCATGGTCAGGGTCACATCATCGTGCAAGCGCCAGCTGTCTTCCGCAAATACCGAACGCATTCGCTGCTTAAAGGCGACAGGGGCCACACCGTCGATCATTTCAGCTTGCCACCACTGGCCGCCAACCGACAGCTGATGGTCCCCCAGAGTGGTGACCCACTTCAAATCGGCAATCTTGTTGTCGGACTCCAGCACCCGGGCTTCCCCGGCTCCAGCAATGCCTGGAGGAATAATCCGGCCCAGGGTTTCAGTTTGATTGCGCATCAGGCTGGCATCCAGCACCCCGACGTCAAAGCGTCCCTGATAGGCCAGAGTGCTTTGCTGGCGGTTGTACTTTTGCTCAGGTTCGTACCCGGCCGGGCCCAGAGTACCCAGTTGGCCCTGGCTGTTGTCGTAGGTTTGCCAGACATGGTCTTGATCAAAACTCAGCAACTGATCAGCGTTCAACTGCCAATTCAGCCGACCACCCAGGTTGTAAATCTCCGCTTTCACCGGGTTTGCCCCCATCCAGGGCACCACTTCCTCGCCTTCGCTATCGCTGTAACGAATGCTGGCTGCTTCGCGTTTAACCGCGCTGCCCCGCAGCACCAGGCCCAGCTGCTCTTGCAGCACTGGCCCATTGAGGTAAAAGTTCAGGCCATGACCATTGCCAAACTGGCTGTGCTGCTGCACTGTGGTGTTGATGGAAGCGGCGCCAGCCCAGCTATCGCCGACCTTGCGGGTAATGATATTCACCACACCGCCCATGGCATCCGATCCATAGAGCGTCGACATCGGGCCACGAATCACCTCAATCCGCTCGATGGCCGCCAGTGGCGGCATAAAGCTGGTGGAGGTCCCACCAAAACCATTGGGGGTCACATTGCCAGCCGCATTCTGGCGGCGACCATCAATCAGTATCAGGGTATAGCTGCTGGGCATACCGCGAATGCTGATACTAAGGCCGCCGGTTTTATCCACGCTTTGGCCAATATCAACGCCTTCAACATCCGCCAGTGCTTCAGCGATGTTGGTAAAGCGCTTGCGCTCCAGCTCATCGCGGGTAATGACACTGATGCTGGCCGGGGCTTCAATCAGCAACTGCTCAAAGCCTGCCGCAGTGACGACGATGGTTTCAATATCGGCGGTCTGATCCAGCAAAGCGCCAGCCTGTGCAGCAGGTAAGGCAGAAACAACAAAGGCAGCAAGCAGGCTGCGGTGGAAGGGGTTCATTCGTCTCTCCTGTTATTGTGATGGTGTCAAAGCAGGGACACCGAAAAGCGCGACGAAATGATAATCATTCCCATTAATGAGATCAAGAAGAATAGTGATAATTATTTTTATTTGCATGCAAGCTCGTGCACTAAAAAAGCCCGGCATCAAGCCGGGCTCTGTGCAATGCATGCTGAATTAGAAGCGGTAGCGGAAACCCAGTTCGAAGGAGCGCTCCGGCCCTACATAGATGCCCTGACGCAAGCCGGCAATGTACTGCTTGTCGGTCAGGTTTTTCACCGCACCAAACAGGGTAAACTCGCTGGAGACACTGTACTGCGCCGTCAGATCCAACACGGTATAGGCTGGCAGCAAGCCGCCCCAGATGCCGCCGGCAGCATCAGTCGGCAACTCAGCCTGATTGCTCGGGTCGCCGTATTGCTCACCGCGGTGGTGTGCTGTCAAAGCCACTTTCAGCTGATCTGCACTGTAGTTCAGGCCCAGGTTGGCCATCAACTTCGGGGCATAGGGCAGACGATTGCCCTGGTGATCCCCTGTTTTGAATTTCGACGTTGGGATCCAGGTGGCATTGGTGTCCAGGCTAAAACCTGCCCCGAAATCATAAGCCAGTGCAAACTCCATGCCTTTGTGCTCGGTTTTCCCCGCATTGGACTGCGACAGGTTCGGATCGGTATTGCCTGTCACCACCTGATTGCTGAAGTCCATGGCAAAAGCCGCAACTTCAAACGCCAGCGAACCCTGGCTGCCCCGAATACCCACTTCATAGTTGGTGGAGCGCTCACCGTCCAGGTTTTGATCTTTCAAGCCATCCAGCGCGACCCCATTGGAAGCTGGCGAGAAAGCGCGGTAGACACCACCGTACAGCTGCACCGATGAGGTTAGCTCATAGGTTGCCCCCACCCCCGGCAACAACTCGGTGTTGCTGGTTTTCGCCGACGCATTGTTGTTGGTCAGCACCTCACGCTCCTGGGTATAGGACTCAACCCGAATACCCGGTGTCACCGCCAGGTTGTCGCTCAGTTCGATCCGGCTTTGCAGGTAGCCCGCCACGCTGGTCGCAGAGTCCACAATATGACGATCGTTGATCCCCGTCCGGTCTTGCTCACGTGTCGCACGAACACGGGTATCGTTGGACTCTTCCTGCATCAGTCGTAAGCCAAACTCGGTATCGGCATTCCTATCGCCCAGGGTATGAGCCAGGCTCAAACGCGTTTCAACGCCAAAGCGCTCCCAGCTGCGGTTATTACCGGTTAAATCATCGGTATACACCCAGCGACCCGCTTCATTCGAGGCCGCCGTATCGACGCCATAGCGCCAGTAATCCCGGGTGACATCGCTCCAATAGACCAGCGTCTTTAAAGTAGCGCTGTCATTGATGGTCCACTGGTGGTTGACATCAAAGGCTTTGCGATCGGTCAGGTACCAGTCATCCGGTGCCGGATTGTAGCGTTCTCCGGCCAGGTAATCGTTCAGCAGCAATCCGCGGTAGGAAATATTGGCTTCGTTTTCATGGTATGAGAACTTCATGCCAATGCGCTGGTTATCGCCAATGGCTGTGCCGGCTTTCACCATCACATCGCTCATCTCGTAGCCTTTGTCCATAAAGCCGTCGCTTTGAGCATGACTGGCCACCACACCGGCGTAGGCATCGCCGCTGTTGTTTTTACCACCGGCTTCAATCCCTACTTCACGCAGGTTGAAAGAGCCCAGCCGGCCAGACAGCTGCACCCCGTCATCCGGTGTTTTAGTGATGTAGTTGACCACGCCACCGATGGTGGAAGGGCCATAGCGCAGTGAGGCAGAGCCTTTTAAGATTTCAATGCCGTCCATCCGCTGAATGCGCGGGTTGAAGTAGCGATCGTTGCCGATAAAGAGGCCGGGAGCTACCGGCACACCATCTTCCAACACCAATGATTTGGCTTCACTGGCCGACAAACCACGCAAACCCAAGTTGGCGACAATGGAGGTTTCTTCCTCCCCTTTGATATTAACACCCGGTACCCGGCGCAACACATCCTCGGTCGACAAAGGCTGAATGGCCTCGATTTGTTCAAAATTAATTAAATGAACCGTACCGGTTTCAACATGGGCATGGCTGAGCTGATCACCCCGAACCCGGATCACTTCAATCCGTGGGCTCAGGCCGTGTTGAGCGCCATCATCGCCATCGCCGGCAACCGCCAATTCACCAGCGATACTGCTTAAAGGCATGCTCGCCGCCACCAAAGCCATGGCCACTTGATTCAATGTAAAACGATTGCGTAACGACATCCGATTCCCCTAACATCATCATAGCGCGCAGTGCAGTGGCACTGCCCTTGTTTTTGTTGGGGCGGATCTTAATTGCAAATGATAAT
>SKGJ01000354.1 GCA_007117525.1 Alkalimonas sp. | reverse complement strand
GGCTTCCAGATCAAAGGTCACTCGCGGCGGATCGTCGGAGTCGGTCACAGCCCGTTTGATTTTCTTGGCGATGACTTTAGGATCTTCCAACAAACCTATAAAGTTTTGCGGGTTGTCGTCGGATTTTGACATTTTCTTTGTCGGATCCTGCAGGCTCATCACCCGGGCCGCAACTTTGGGAATAAAAGGCTCTGGTACGGTAAAGACATCGCCATGCAGGGCGTTAAACCGCATGGCCACATCGCGAGCCAGCTCCAGATGCTGCTTTTGATCCTGACCGACCGGAATTTGATTGGCCTGATACAGTAAAATATCGGCCGCCATCAGCACCGGGTAGGTAAAGAGGCCGGCGTTGATGTTGTTGTTGTGACGCTCGGACTTGTCTTTAAACTGCGTCATCCGTCCCAATTCACCAAACTGGGTGTAGCAATTGAGCACCCAGGCCAGTTGGCTGTGCTCGGCAACATGCGACTGCATAAAGATACTGGAACGCTTAGGATCAATGCCACAGGCCAAATACAGCGCCAGGCTGTCCAGGGAGGCATTTCTGAGCGCCTCCGGGTCTTGCCGCACGGTAATGGCATGCAAATCGACGATGCAATACAAGCAATTGTAGTCGTCCTGCATCTGATCCCATTGCCGCAGTGCGCCCAGGTAATTGCCAATGGTCAGTTGTCCTGAGGGTTGCGCTCCACTGAGCACGATCGGCTTGCTTGTCATAAATCTTGTCCGTAGTAGGGTGTTGAAACAAAAATCGCAGTATAACTGCTTGCTGCGGTCAAAAGCAGCAGCTGTTACTTCACTTTGGCTAACTCTGTCCGCATCGCATCGATGGTATCGCGGTAGCTCGGGCTGTTAAAGATGGCAGAGCCAGCCACAAACATATCGGCGCCAGCGGCTGCAATCTCGGCGATGTTATCGGTTTTCACGCCGCCATCGACTTCCAGCCGAATTGGTCGGCCGGATTGGTCAATCAGCTGCCGCACCTGTTTCAGCTTCTGCAAGGTCGAAGGAATAAAGCTTTGCCCGCCAAAGCCAGGATTCACCGACATCAACAGAATCAAGTCCACTTTATCCATCAGATAATCCAATACCGATAAAGGCGTGGCCGGATTCAGCACCAAACCAGCTTCACAACCATGTTGACGAATTAATTGCAGGGTACGGTCCACATGACGGCTGGCCTCGGGGTGAAAACTGATGATACTGGCACCCGCCTCGGCAAACTGCGGCACCAAGGCATCCACCGGCTCCACCATCAAATGCACATCAATCGGTGCCTGGATGCCATAATCACGCAGTGCCTGGCACACCATAGGTCCTATCGTTAGATTAGGCACATAGTGGTTGTCCATCACATCAAAATGCACCACGTCTGCACCGGCAGCCAAGACCTGGTCGACATCCTCCCCTAAACGGGCAAAATCGGCCGATAAAATCGAAGGGGCAATTAAGTAAGGTTGCATGGCTAAAATCTCCGCACCAAAAGAGTGGCTACTTTACTGAATTTACGCCGGAAAAGCACCCGCCTTTGCTGCACAAAAAGCAAGCAGCACTGCACCATCAGCGTACAGTCAGTCAGCAGCAAGACGACACGATTTTAGAAGGTCATTGTTTTTACAGTAAAAACAATGCTGGCATGTTTTTTGGAGTTCCATGCTGACTCTTATAAAACGCAAGGACAACTACCATGAAGAAAACCCTGTTAGCCAGTGCTCTGATACTCGCCCTTGGCAACGTTAGTACCCTGCAGGCCGAAGAAGTGGGGATTAGCGCTGAGGTCAGCGGTATGACCAAGTACCTGTTCCGTGGTTACAAGCTGACCAATCACTTCCACATTCAGGGGGCAATCGAAGCGGATTATCAAGGCTTCTACGCCGGCTTTTGGGGCACCACCGATCAGGAGGTTGGATCTGAAACCAACCTCTACCTGGGATATGGCTTTGATCTCAATGACAGCATTGCGCTCGATATCGGTATTTTGCAGTACCGTTTTGACGGCATTGATGAGGACTATCTGGAGTATCACCTTGGCATCGACTTTGGTTTTGCCAGCCTGACGTTTTACTACGACGAATTTGACAACATTTACCTTGAAGCCAGCACCGAGTTTGCGCTCAGTGATCAGTGGAGCCTGGGCTTGCACGCAGGCTGGGAAGATTCGGATGAGTCCTTGTACGATGTTGCTATCAGTCTGCACTATGCCATCACCGACACTCTGACAGCATCGGCTTTTGCCACCAAAAAGCAAAGTGGTGATAGTACGGTCTTTTTCGGTCTGACAGCCGCTTTCTAGCGGAAACTGCTTATCAGGTCAGCAGAAAAGTAAAAAACTTGTATCTCCGGGCATTTCCTGCTAAGTTGTGACCCTATAACAGGAAGCTCGGGATTTTCATTGATGAAAGCTCTATTTCAGCACAAAAGTCGCTTACTGCTGATGGTCCTTACCATCACAGCAGGGTTGGGTCTTTGGTTGCTGCTTTCCTCCTATGCGCCTGTTGGCTGCTCACAAGGCACCGAATGCCAAAGTCAATTTAACTGGCTTAGCTGGCTGCAAGGTCAGAGTCGCTCGTCTCAATTCCACTTTGTCGATTTGCTTGAACTGTTGGAGCGGATGTCGCCTGCCAAACATGACCAGCAGTAATCCATCTTCATTCAAGCGTGTACTGAAGGCTGTGGCTGGTGCTTTTATTGGCGTTCAGTCTGAGCAGCAACGTCAGCATGACTTTAACGCAAGCACCCCCTGGCCATACATCATCGCGGGTTTAGTTATGGCTGTGCTTTTCGTACTGGCTGTGATGCTGACCGTATTCTTGGTACTACGCTAACTACGTCTGCTGTTGGTGTATAGAGAGCAAAAAGCTCGCCAACCTTTTGTCTTCCTTTGCCATTTTGGCTGATAAAACGTGCTACCTGCAACGAGTGCAGCCTGGCCTGCTGATACAGCTTTCGGGTTAAGGTAGTGTCGTGGTTGCTGATCAGCACCGGACTGCCGGCAGCACAAGCCTGCTCTGCCAAATTCGCCAGGTTGGCCTGATCATCCAGATTAAAGCCCTGCCGGGCATAGCTGGTGAAGCTGGCGGTTTTGCTCAAAGGGACGTAAGGCGGATCGCAATAGACTACGGCGTCTTTCGGCAGTGAGGCAAAAATATCCTGGTAGCTGCTGCAACGAAACTCAGCCTGTTGTGCTTTTTCGGCAAAGAAGTTTAGCTCAGCTTCCGGGAAATACGGCTTTTTGTAACTGCCAAAAGGCACATTAAAGATGCCCTTTAAATTGTAGCGACAAAGGCCATTGTAGCCATGCCGGTTTAAGTACAAGAACAACACGGCACGTTCGTAACGATCCTGGCTTTGGTTAAAACGCTGACGAAAGCTCAGGTAGCAGTCTTTTTGGTTGCTGCTTTCAACAAAACAACTGCGTGCATCGGCAATAAACTGCGTGGGTTGTTGTTTCACAATTTGGTAGAGCTGGATCAGATCTGGATTGATGTCATTCAGCACATAACGTTGGTAGTTGGTATTCAAAAATACCGAACCAGCCCCAACAAAGGGCTCTACCAAGGTATCGCCTGACGGCAAAAAGCGCTGCAAAGACTCCACCAGGCTGTATTTTCCTCCGGCCCATTTCAAAAAGGCCCGCTGCTTGGCTGTCCTCATGGTAAGTTGCTTCCTGCATCTTCGACCGAGTCAATCTCTGACCAAACTTGTTGCATCGCTTTTATAAAAGGCGTTTCAGCCTGCAAGAGAGCAGGCAACTCGGTGCGCTTTGCCCTTGCTTCATCGGCACTGGCATAAGGAGCCAACACCAGAACCCATTGCGGTTGTTGCTGCATCGTCCGCTGATAGATCAACATCGACAACTCTGAGTACTGACTGCGCACGCGCTCCGCAGCGGCAGGCTGTGCAAAGGCACCCAACTGCAACACATACTGATGCGATGCCATGGCCAGCAGCAAGGCTTCATCATACGACCAGGCCGGCACTTCGGTCTCCACTGACAAAGGCTCTTGTAGCAGGCTGTCGTCGTTTGACAGCGGCTCTGGCGAAGCTGACAGCTCTGCCGCTTTCTCGGTGCGATGCTGAGGTTCAGTCTGAACTTCGGTTTCTGCTTGTGCATTCTCAACAGGCCCGGGATCTGATCGGGTTTCATTTGCAAAACTTAGCTCATCATGGCCGTTACTGGCCTCGGGGGCGTCAAGCTTTTCTTCCCCATCACTATCAGACCCTTGGTAGCCGGTATCGGCAGGCCGCCAGGCTTCGGCCAGTAAAGGGCCCTGATTGTCAGCCTGATGACTTTCCTGAACAGGAGCTGGGTAAAGCCACCAAAACAGCAACACCGCAAACAAACCTATTCCAGCAAGCAGTAAAGAGGCCGTACGATAATGCAGTGCCTGGCTATTTCGGGCTTCCGGCGGAGCCGTTACCGGGGAAGCCTGAGGCTCCAGCAAACGGTGAAGGTTGCCATCCACCGTCTGCAAACGCTCAGCAGCGGGCATGGCATGCAAGGCTTTCACGGGCAGCAGCTGCTCCACTTCAGCTTCAGAGAGCGTGGCAATTGTCAGGTTTAGATCGGCCTCTGGCAGGAAATCATTGCTGGTGGTAATGATGTGCACTGGGTGAGCACGCAACTGAGCCAGGCAAGCCAGTGGCAAGGCTCCCTGGCCATCCAGTACTAAAGCTAGTGGCTGGTTTTGGCGCTGTTGCAACAAGTTGGATAAATCTGCATCGAGGTCGGCCGCGCCAAACCATTGCTGCAGCAGCTGCTTCTGACACTGTGCAGTCGTCATATCCTGCGGGGCCGGGAAATAGGCGAGATTCATCGACTCAGATAACAGCTCTGCCAAAACCAAACAGAGGGTTGTTTTGCCAGAGCCAGGGCCGCCTTGGAGGTGGATATGTTGGCAGCCATTGAACTCTATTTGGAACAGCACCCGCTCCAACAGCTCTCGCTGTGAAGGCAAAATGGTACTGTGAGTTTGCAGTTTTTCAGCTAGGCTCGATGGCGACATTCAGAAAAAACACTCAGCAATTCAGGTTCAGTCACATCATCAATCAGTTCACTATAACCAAAGGACACCGGCAACACAAACCGCATCCTGCCGGCACGAACTTTCTTATCGGTTTTCATAAAGGGTAAGAAGTCGGCTATCTGCATGCCTGATGGAGGCTCTACCGGCAACTCGAACTGCTGCAGCAATGCCTGAATTCGCGCCACCTCGTCCAAAGTAAGCCAGCCACGATGCTCAGAAAGCCGCGCGGCCATCATCATGCCAGCAGCGACAGCTTCACCATGCAGCCAGTGGCCATAACCTAACCAGGCTTCAATTGCATGACCAAAAGTATGCCCCAGATTCAGCAGTGCACGCTTTCCTTGCTCCGTTTCATCGGCCGCGACAATATCGGCTTTCATTTGGCACCAATGACGGATCACCTGCGCCATAGCACCAGGTTCCAGTTGACGAATGGCTGTTGCCTGCTGTTCAAGAAAGGAGAAAAAATCGGCGTCGGCTATCAGAGCATATTTAATCACCTCAGCCATACCGGCAGAGAACTCTCGAGCAGGCAGCGTTGACAGCACATCGGTATCAATCAGCACCTGTTGTGGCTGCTTGAAGGCACCAATCATATTCTTTCCCAGCGGGTGATTGACTGCAGTTTTCCCTCCCACCGAAGAATCGACTTGCGATAACAAGGTGGTTGGGATCTGAATAAAGTCAACCCCTCGCTGGTAACAGGCAGCAGCAAAACCTGTGATATCGCCAACCACGCCGCCACCCAAAGCCACCAGAAG
>SKGJ01000156.1 GCA_007117525.1 Alkalimonas sp. | reverse complement strand
TTAGTCCGGTTAAAGCCAACCCAATAAAAAAGCCCGGAGCAAGCTCCGGGCGAAAGACAAGGATAGACAGGGTGGAACCGCCTTTTCGGGGCGACAAAGCCAGACTAAGGTGTTTCTGCTTGGCTGACAAAGGAGATAAATCCATCCGTCAGGTGAAAAAAACTCAGCCATAGCACCTTGGCGGTCAGTCAGGGCAGTAGCGGAAAACGCGAAGCAATTGCACTGCCAGTAAAATTGGCGACCCAGCCTTCCGGGTTGTTGAATAAGCGAATGGCGGTAAAGTTGGGTTCGCTGCCCATATCAAACCAGTGTGGGGTATTAGCCGGTACACTGATTAAATCGTTTTGCTGGCACAGCACTTGGTAGATGTGCTCGCCCAAATGCAGGCAGAACAAGCCTTCACCGCGGACAAAAAAGCGCACTTCATCTTCGCTGTGGGTGTGTTCGGCCAGAAATTTCTGCCGCAGCGCCGCTTTGTCCGGGTGATCGCTGCTGAGCGAAATCACATCCACCATGACATAGCCGCCTTGCTGCTTTAGCCGCTCGATGTCATCGCTGTAGGCCGCCAGAATGCTGGCGGCATCGGTGCTGGCATCGATGGGTTGATTGGCTTGCCATTGCTCAAAGCGGATCCCCTGCTGCTGCAGTTTTTCGGCAATCTCAACAAGGTTGTCGCTCTGGAACAATGCCTGGGAGGACTCCTGCGCTGGGTAGATGGTTAAGCTGGACATAACTAGACCTCGATTTGGTAAAAATCCCGGGCAACCGGGTGAGTCCCCGGCGCCTGGCCGTCACGAATCAACTGGGTGGTGGCGATCCCCAACTTGCTGGCAGCATCCAGTTCGGCCACCACATCGGATACAAACAACACCTGGCCGGGTGGGAACTGCAAATGTTGTAAGATGGCTGCGTAGGAGGAGATTTCCTTCTTGCCACCGATACGGGTATCAAAATAACCGCTGAATAAGGGCGTTAGGTCACCAAAATCACTGTGGCGAAACAGCAGTTGCTGCGCTTCCACCGAGCCGGAGCTGTAGACAAACAGCTGGACGCCTTTGGCTTGCCAGGCCTTGAGCTGCTCGGCAGCATCCGGGTACAGGTGGCCGGTAAAGTGCCCTTGCAGATAGCCCAGTCGCCAGATCATGCCTTGCAGGGCTTTGAGTGGCGTGATTTTTTCATCGGCAGCAATCCAAGCCTGCAATTGCGCAATGACGACATCCAGGCTGGCTTTAGGTTGCTTCATCAGCTGGCGCACCGCCTTCAGCTGCATGGCCACTTCGGCTTGCTCACTGCGCTGACGAATAAAGTCCGGCAGCTGCTCAGCGGCATAGGGAAACAGCACCTCGGTGACGAAGCTGATGCGGGTGGTGGTGCCTTCAATATCGGTGACAAGGGCGCGGTAGTTCATACATGTCCTGTAAGTCGGATGCGTTCTAACTCACAGTGTATAAGAAATTCCCAGGCCTCTAAATGCCTTTTTGCTTCTTCCAGGCTCTGTCCCCAGACATAAAGCCCATGACCGCGCACCAGCAGGGCCGAAGCGGTTTGCACCTGTTGCCAGCGTTCGGCGACTTCATCGGCCAGCGCCGGGATATGCTGGGTGTTGTCGAACACCGTCAACGGGCAGCTATCTTCATGGCTGTGCTGACCACGAATGGCTTTTTGCATTTCGTAGCCGGTCAGTAGATGTTCTGTGCCGGGGAGCAGCCGGGAAAACACCGTTGAGTGCACCGAGTGGGTGTGCAGCACCGCCTTAATCTGGTGATCCAGTTGATACAGCCGGGCATGCAGTGCCGTTTCTGCGGATGGGGTGCCGTCGCATTGCAGGGGTCCTTGCTGCCAGCTCACCGGCAGCAAATCTTGTGGGCTGAGCTCGCCTTTGTCTTTGCCAGAAGCTGTGACCAGAGCGCTGTGCTGACCCGTTCGAATGGAGAAGTTGCCGCCCGTGGCCGGCACCCAGTGGCGGCTGGCGATCCAGCGGCCGGTGGCACAAAGCGCAATGGCATATGGATTCAGTTGCTGCACGTGCTGCGCGGGTTGATTCATCTGATCTGCTCCTGAACACCCTGACGTTTAGATGTCTATACATAAAAAGGTCTGAAATGATACCATGCTGGTCCAGTTTGGCAACCGTTGCCTGTTGCTCGGTACCCTGTCGTTCTTGCCAGAGCGAAGGGGCAGGCGCTATGGTAGAGGCAACCGAAAGGCAGGAATTCAGATGCAAAACGACCTTCAGTCCAAATTACCCGGTGTCGGAACCTCGATTTTTACCACCATGTCGCAATTGGCGGCAGAGCAGCAGGCCATCAATTTGTCCCAGGGTTTTCCTGACTTTGGCTGCGATCCCTTTTTAGTTGAGCAACTGGCTTCCTTCAGCCAGCAAGGTCTGAATCAGTATGCACCCATGGCTGGCGTCTTGCCACTGCGTCAGCAAATCGCTGCTTTGATTGCACGTTGTTACCGTCAAAAGGTGTGTCCAGAGCAGCACATTACCGTGACCTCCGGGGCCACCGAAGCCTTGTTTTGTGCCATTCAGGCTCTGGTTCGCCCCGGTGATGAAGTGATTGTGTTTGATCCTGCCTACGACAGCTATGCCCCGGCGGTGCAGTTGGCCGGTGGCACCACGGTGCACCTGGCTCTGCTGGCACCAGGTTTTCAGGTCGACTGGCAGCAGGTCGCGGATGCCATCAACGATAAAACCCGGCTGATTATTGTCAACAGCCCGCACAACCCCAGCAGCAAGGTGTTCAGTGCCGACGACTGGCAGCAGTTGCAGCAGTTGGTTTGCCAGCATGGACTGTATTGCCTCAGTGATGAAGTGTACGAGCACATGGTGTTTGATGGCCGGCCACAATTGAGTGCTTTGTGTTTCCCGGATTTAGCCGCGCGCAGCCTGGTGGTGTCGTCCTTTGGCAAAACCTTTCATGTCACTGGCTGGAAGCTGGGGTATTGCGTAGCGCCCCCAGCGCTGATGGTCGAGTTTCGCAAGGTGCACCAGTACGTGACCTTTTCCAGCTTTACCCCAGCCCAGTTTGCTGTCGCCGCCATGCTGGAGCAGCAGCCGGAGCAGGTCGCTGGTTTGGCCGCTTTTTATCAGCGCAAACGCGATGTGTTTTGTACGGCGCTTCGTGGCAGTCGCTTGCAGTTGCTGCCGGCTGAGGGCACCTACTTTCAGCTGGCCGATTACAGTGCAATCAGCGAGCTGCCGGATTTGGAATTTTGCCGCTGGCTAACGGTGCAGCACAAGGTGGCGGCCATTCCGCTCAGTGTGTTTTACCGCCAGCCGCCGGCGCAGCGCTTGGTTCGTTTTTGTTTTGCCAAAGAAGAATCCACCTTGCAGCAAGCGGCGGAGGTGTTATGTCGTCTTTAAAAGTAGCCGTGGTGCAAAGCAGTCTGCATTGGCAAGACCCTGCGGCCAACCGACAGCAACTGGCCGGGCAGATTGCCGCACTGAGCGGCCAGGATGTGATTGTGTTGCCGGAAATGTTTACCACCGGCTTTTCGATGGACAGTGCCGCTGTAGCCGAGCCGGCCGGCGGTGAGAGCCTGGACTGGCTGAAGCAGCAGGCAGCGTTATCCGGCGCTGCGCTTTGTGGCTCGGTAGCAGTACAAGACCAGGGGCAGTACTACAACCGGCTGTACTTTGTAACGCCTGAAGGCGAGTGTACGCAGTACGATAAAGTGCATTTGTTTCGGATGGCCGGTGAACATCAGGCCTATGATGCTGGCCGCGAGCGGGTCATCGTACCCTGGCGTGGCTTGCGGTTTTGCCTGCAAGTTTGCTACGACCTGCGCTTTCCGGTGTTTAGCCGCAACCGCAACGACTACGATGCCTTGATTTATGTCGCCAACTGGCCGGCACCACGCCGTCTGGCCTGGCGCACCTTGTTGGCGGCCAGAGCCATTGAAAACCAAGCCTATGTCATTGGCTGCAATCGTATTGGCACCGATGGCAATGGCGTTGAGTACAGTGGCGATAGTTTGATTGTTGATTATCTGGGCCAACCCCTGGCCGATGGTCTGGACCAGAGCACCGTGCTCTGCGCTGAGCTTGATGCGGCAGCCTTGCAGCAATTTAAACAGAAGTTCCCGGCTTATCTGGATGCCGATGCTTTTGAACTAACCATAAGGGGAGGATGATGAAAGAGTACACACTTGGGGTGTTAGGGCTAGGCTTATTGGTGTTGCTGCTTGGTTGCAGCGATAGCGGCGAAGCCGTCACTGATTCGTCGGCCAATCAGCAAGGTGAGCTGGATGCCGTGCACTGGCGCTACGCTACCGATCCGCACGGCAGCAGCGCCAGCTACAGCGCTGAGCTGGTGCAGGATGGCATTGCCCAGATCGCCTTTTACCGGGTACCTCGGGTGGATGCGCAGAACAATTCCTGGGTGGAACTGATTTACGACTTGCCGAACGGGAGCTTGCAAGGCGCCAGTGGCTTGCGGCTGAGCTACCAAAGCAGCAGCGATCTGGTGGTCAAGCTGGCGCAGCTGGAGTATGGCGAGCAGGGCGATCAGAGCTACGCTCATTACCAGGCGGTGCTGCCTGCTGCTACCAGCGATTGGCAAGAGGCTACTTTATCACTGGCTGACTTTCAGCGTCCTTACTGGACACCAGCAACCTCCGTCGATCAGGGCATCGTTCCAGCCCATGTCAGTGCCATCTACCTGGTGCCGGACTTAACCGACGAAACTGGGGGAGAGGCATCGCTCAGCATTCGTGCAGTTGAGTTAATAAAGTAACAATTTTTCAACCTGTGCTCTTGATCTAACGGCTTTTTGCCGTCATAACTGTGGATCCGGCTTTTGAGCCATCAAGGATACCCGAGTTATGACTGCACTACCCGAAGCTTTGCAGCCTTTGTATCAGGCGGCGCGTGAAGCCGCTGCCAATGCCTATGCTCCCTACAGCCAGTTTCCAGTTGGGGTGGCGGTGCGAGGGCTCAGTGGCCGCATCTACAGCGGCTGCAATGTCGAAAATGCCTCTTACGGTGGCACGGTTTGCGCCGAGCGCAATGCCATTGCTGCGGCAGTGGTCGCTGGCGAGCGTCAGTTTGATGCCTTGTTGGTGTACACGCCGCAGGAGAAGCTGACTCCGCCCTGTGGCCTGTGCCGTCAGGTAATTGCTGAATTCTTTTTGCCGGAGACCCTGATCTACAGCAGCAACCACCAGCAGCAGATCCAGGGCTGGACAGTACAGCAGTTGCTGCCCGATGCCTTTACCCCTTTGTATTTAGCCAACAGCACCAAGGTGCCGAACTAAGGTGCCAAACTAAGGGTGCCGACGGAGTAGCTATGCCGATCCCACAGGAAATAATCAAACGAAAACGCAATGGCGGTGCCCTGAGCCAGGACGAAATCGCTCAATTTGCTAAGGGCTTAACCGATGGTAGCTTTAGCGACAGTCAGGCCGCCGCGCTGGCGATGGCGATTTACCTCAATGGCATGACGGTAGACGAAAAAGTCGCGCTGACGCTGGCGATGCGCGACTCGGGAACCTGCCTGAACTGGCAGGGCCAACTCAATGGCCCGGTGGTGGACAAGCACAGTACCGGTGGCGTGGGTGATAAAGTGACCCTGATGCTGGCGCCGATGGTGGCCGCTTGTGGCGCTTACATGCCCAGCATTGCAGGCCGGGGGCTGGGCCATACCGGCGGTACTGTGGATAAACTGGAAAGCATCCCGGGGTACAGCTGCAATCAGTCGCTTAGCCGTATCCGTCAGTTGTTGCCAGAGCTGGGCTGCCTGATTGTCGGTCAGACCGATGAGCTGGCACCGGCCGACCGGCGCTTGTATGGCATCCGTGATGT
>SKGJ01000380.1 GCA_007117525.1 Alkalimonas sp. | reverse complement strand
TGCCAAACCTCTGCCAGACCGCTGGAGCTTTCACTGATTAATTGATCCGGGCCGAAAAAGGCCACCGCATGCACGGCTGCACTGGGTGGGCGACTGCCGACTCGCGGTGACACCCGCCAGCGCTGCAGCTCCCGACCCGTTTGCACATCCCACAAGGCTAAATTGCGGCTGGGTGCCCCGGTAGCCAGCCAGCGGCCATCGTCGCTAAAACGCACCGCACTGAAAATTTGCTGGCGGGCGATAAATTGCAGCTGGCTGACCAACTGACCGGTCTGAATATCCCAAATCTGCGCTGTGCTTTGGCTGTCGGCGGTAAAGGCAAAACGGCCTTGTGGGTCTAAGGCGACTTTGGTAACCCGGCTTGGGTGTGGGAAGCTGTGAATGATCTGGGCGGTTTCGGTATTCCATAAATAGGCCATGTAATCGTTGCCGCCGGTCAGGGCAAAGCGACCATTGGGGGATAAGTCGACACTGTTGATGCGCTCACTGTGGCCTAGAAACTCCAACCGCCGGCCACTGGCAAAGGTAATGTGCTGCACACCGCCATTGCCTTTACCGATGAGCAGGTGCTCAGCATTGTGCGACACGGCAATATCGCGCACTGAAGACTCGTCCAGTTGCCAGAATCCGACATTTTCACCATCGGCAATGCGCCACAAAGCAAAGTTGGTGCGGTCGGCGCTCAGCACATGGCTGTTGTTCGGGCTTATCGCCAGCGCAAACACAATGTTTGCATCGGCATCGCGATGATTCCACTGGTACATCAGGCCCTGGCGCTCGGTATCCCAGATGGTGATGCCGTGCTGAACGGAGGATTGCACCGCATAGCGGCCATCGCTGGATAGGGCGGCGGCATAGGTTGCCTGAGCGGCATGTTTCCATTGCTGCACCGGGGTGGTTTCAACCCGGCTGCAATTGGCTAGCAGCAGCGGCAACAGGAAAATTGCCAGATATTTGCTGCGATGGCTTAACCTCATCTGCACAAACCGTTAGTATAGGTGGATGATTAAAATCATAACACAATGAGCAGTTTCGGCTGCCCGAATTGGAGAAAATAATGCGCGTAACAACCAAACTCAGCCTGGTGGCTGCTTCTGTGCTGGCTCTGGCCGCTTGTCAACCAGCTTCTGTATCCGACGAAGGCCCGGTCACGCTGGACTCTGAAACCCAAAAACAATCCTACAGCTTTGGTGTATCGGCTGGTTATTACATTGAAAATGCAGTGGCAGAGCACAAGGCGATGGGCATTGAATTGGATGCCGAGCTGATTGTCCGTGGTATGAAAGACGCCATTGCGGGGCAAGCCTTGGTGAATGAAGACGAGATCCAACAGCACCTGATGGCGCTGGATCAAAGCTTCCGGGAAAAGCAAGAACAGCAAGCCGAAGCGGCTGCGGCAGAAGCGCAAGCGGTAGGCCAGCGTTTCCTGGCTGACAATGCCAGCAAAGAAGGGGTGCAAGTCACGGATTCAGGCCTGCAGTACCAGGTACTGGAACAAGGCGATGGCGCCAAGCCTGCTGCTGAAGACACCGTCAAAGTGCATTACCAAGGCACTCTGATTGATGGCACTGTGTTTGACAGCTCCTACGAGCGTGGCGAGCCAATTGAATTCCCATTGAACCGGGTAATCCCAGGCTGGACCGAAGGGGTGCAGCTGATGAATGTGGGCTCCAAGTTCCGCTTTACCATCCCATCGGAGCTGGCGTACGGTTCCCGTGATATGGGTGTGATCCCACCGAACAGCGTGCTGGTGTTTGAAGTGGAACTGCTGGACATCAAAAAAGCTGGCGAATAAGTCGCGCAGTCACAACAAAAAGGGCAGCTCACCGGCTGCCCTTTTAATATATGGGTATAGTTACTGTATTACGCCATGCTGGCTTGATCGCTGTGCTTATCGTGCAAGGTGTTGATCAACTCATCTTCCAGCTCAAAGCGCTCTTCCAGCGCTTGTCCCAAATCGGATAACTCCAGATCGAAGGCACCGCTTTGACGGGTGCTGAAGTGCTCGGCGTACTTGTCGTTAAAATCCAGCGCCAAATCGGTCGAGGTCGCAATCTTTGGGTACAGGCGGTTGGCCAATTGCCGGCTGTCGGTGCCGTTGACAGCGCACTCGGAAACAATTTGCTCGTAGACTTCAAAATGGCCGGCCGACAGGTAATCCATCAGGATCTGACAAAACTCCTGCACCGCTTCCTGACTGGGTTTGGACCTTTGTTTGTCATCAAAGGGGGGCAAACCAGCCAGCTTGCAATAGCTGATAATGAGCTGTTGCCGTTCTTCCAGCCAATGGTCGATTGCGGTTAAAGCGCCGCCCCACTTTTGTTGTGCTGCCTGAACCCGCCTGTACATGACCTGCTCCTTACCTGTCTTTAACGGTTAATCCGAAAACATCGTTCCGGCTTAGCAACCAGTTAATAAAATTCTGCTGCTAAAATCAATGGTTTTTCATTGGTCAGAACACCATGAACATTTATCATACTCCCTTGAGTGCGGCAGGCCAACTGTTGTTGCCAAATGTTCCCAAAACAAGGATTCAGCATGATCAGTCACAGCTTACCCATGCAGCCGGATACCTGCGGCTATTGGTTTATTGTTAATCATCAGCAGCTTTACTGGCCGCCAGAGCAGCAAAGCTTAGCGCTGATGAGCATGGGTGAGCTGGTGGCTTTGTTTGGCGAACCGGAGCAAAGTGGCTTGCTGGGAGAGTTGAATGGTCAGGCTGCGTATTATTGGGTGCTGAATGACCAACGCGATGACAAAGACAATTGGCTGAGCCCGCGCCAGTTGCTGGCCCAGGGCGACGGTGTTTTTGAACTGGCCGCCCGGGCAGTGCAGGTGGCGCTGTTTTTGCAAACCCACCGTTACTGCGGTCAATGCGGCTCGGCCATGCATCTGGTCAGTTGGGAGCTGGCGGCCTTATGCCATCGCTGCGGTCACCGCTGTTACCCGCGCATTGCTCCTTGCGTGCTGGTGGCGGTGGTGAAAGACGATCAGCTGTTACTGGCTCGATCCAGTCGTCACAAAGCCGGCTTTTTCTCCATTCTGGCAGGCTTTGTCGAGTCGGCCGAGACCTTAGAGCAGGCTGCGGTGCGTGAAGTCAAAGAAGAAGTTGGGGTCGACATCGATCAGTTGGAGTACGTCGGCAGCCAGCCCTGGCCCTTTCCGCATTCCTTGATGACCGGCTTTATCGCCCGTTATGTGGGCGGTGCGATTCGTTGTCAGCCGAATGAGATTGAAGAGGCGCATTGGTTTGAGCTGGATGCCTTGCCGGAGGTGCCGCCGGTGCAAACCTTGTCTGGCCAAATGATTGCCCGGGTGCAGCAGCGAATTTTAGGCAATAAAAAAGCCACTTAACGTGGCTTAAATCACTAAGTGCCTGAAACACAAGGTGATTAACAGGTCCCGTGAACGGGCTTCTTACTTCTTATTCTTCACTAGCGCATCCATTTTATAGCAGATGTATTTTCTGCTTACAAGCACCTTTGTGAACTTTTTTTGATTTATTCAGTCTGCAGTCAGTTTGATGCGGATCAGCATTCAAGCTAGAGCCGTTGCGTCAGCAATGCTAAGATAAGCCTATTCTCATTTGGACCAATCTCATCATGCAATTAAAAAATGATCGTTATCTGCGCGCCCTGTGCAAAGAACCTGTTGACCGTACCCCGATTTGGATGATGCGCCAGGCCGGGCGCTACTTGCCAGAGTACCGTGCAACCCGGGCCCAGGCCGGCGATTTTATGTCGCTGTGCAAAAACCCGGAGCTGGCGTGCGAAGTGACCTTGCAGCCGCTGCGCCGTTACCCGATGGATGCCGCCATTTTATTCAGCGATATCCTGACCATTCCGGATGCGATGGGCTTGGGGCTTTATTTTGGCGCTGGCGAAGGGCCTAAGTTTGAGCGGCCTATTCGTGATTTTATGGATGTGGTGAATTTGCCTATTCCAGATCCAGAGCAGGAACTGCGCTACGTGATGGACGCGGTGCGGACCATTCGCCGCGAGCTGAACGGCGAAGTACCGCTGATTGGTTTCTCCGGCAGCCCCTGGACTTTAGCGACCTACATGGTGGAAGGTGGCAGCAGCAAGACCTTCAGCATCATCAAAAAAATGATGTACAGCGAGCCGGAAGTGCTGCACATGCTGCTGGATAAGCTGGCGCAGAGCGTCACCTCCTACCTGAATGCGCAGATCGCAGCTGGTGCTCAGTCCATCATGATCTTTGATACCTGGGGTGGGGTGCTCACGCCGCGCGATTACAAAGAGTACTCGCTCAGTTACATGCAGCAGATTGTCGATGGTTTAACCCGTGAAGCCGATGGCCGTAAGGTGCCGGTGACCCTGTTCACCAAGAATGGAGGTCTCTGGTTGGAACAAATCGCCGCCACCGGCTGCGATGGTGTTGGCCTGGACTGGACCATCGACATCGGTCAGGCGCGTCAGCGCATTGGCGATAAAGTGGCACTGCAAGGCAACATGGACCCGAATATTTTATTGGGCACGCCAGAGCGCATTCGCCAGGAAGTGCAGACCATTCTGGACGGTTACGGCCAGGGCACAGGCCATGTCTTTAACCTCGGCCATGGCATCACGCCAGATGTCGATCCAGAGCGGGTCAGCGTCTTTGTTGATGCGGTGCAGTCGTTCAGCCCGACTTACCATATGAATACCGACGATTAAGCTCGGTAAAAAAGCACAAAGCCTGGCAACTGCCAGGCTTTGTGCTTTTAAGGCAGTGCAAAGCTTTAAAACAAGCGGTTTAAGCCATTCAACGCCGCCACCCGGTAAGCTTCGGCCATGGTCGGGTAGTTGAAGGTGGTGTGCACAAAGTACTCGATGGTATTGCCGCCATTTTTTTGCATCATAATGGCCTGACCGATATGGACGATTTCCGCCGCCCGCTCACCAAAGCAGTGAATGCCTAAAATTTCTTTGGTCTCGCGGTGAAACAGCAGTTTCAAGCTGCCGGCATTGGTGTTGGCAATCTGGGCTCTGGCCAGGTGTTTGAACTGAGCCCGTCCCACTTCGTAGGGAATACGGGCAGCAGTCAGCTCCTGCTCGGTTTTACCAACCGAGCTGATTTCCGGAATGGTGTAAATGCCCACCGGAATATCGGTAATCAGCTGGCTTTCGCACTGGCCCTTCACAATGGCGGTACCGACAATGCGGCCTTGATCGTAAGCGGCGCTTGCCAGGCTGGGGTAGCCAATCACATCACCCACCGCATAAATGTGTGGCACTTCGGTCTGGTAGTTGTCGTCGACCTTCAACTGGCCACGGCCATCGGCTTTCAGCCCTACCGCCGCCAGATTCAGGCTGTCGGTGTTGCCGGTGCGGCCATTGGCAAACAGAATGCAGTCGGCTTTCATTTTCTTGCCGGATTTTAAATGCAGCACCACACCATCATCGCGGCCTTCGATGCTGTCGAACTCCTCACCATGACGGATATTGATGCCGGAATTCCAGAAGTGGTAGCTGAGCGAATCGGAAATCTCGCTGTCCATAAAGGCCAGCAGGCGATCGCGGTTGTTGACCAGATCGACCCGTACCCCAAGGCCACGGAAAATCGAGGCGTACTCGCAGCCAATCACACCAGCACCATAAATAATGACATGACGCGGATCGTCACGCAGCGACAAGATGGTATCGCTGTCGTAAATGCGTGGGTGATTAAAGTCGACAGAGGCTGGCCGGTAAGGGCGAGAGCCACTGGCAATCACGATATTGGCGGCGCTAATCACCTGCTTGGAGCCATCGGCTTCGGTGATTTCCAGCTGGTGTGGGCCAACAAAGGTGGCATCAGCATGAAAAATCGT
>SKGJ01000169.1 GCA_007117525.1 Alkalimonas sp. | reverse complement strand
GATTCACTGTCCCGTATCGCGCAACGTTATCGGGTTCGGGTAGCCGATATTTTAGAGTGGAATCAGTTAAGCCTTGACCAACACTTGCAGCCTGGCCAACAATTACGTCTGCTGGTGGATGTCACTCAGTCCTGATAGGAGGGCTCCATGAGAGTTTGGCTCATTGCGCTGCTACTGTTCAGCACCCATGCCCTGGCACAGTTTGATGTGACCGGCTCGGGCATTGCCTACCTGAGAGATGGCAGTCAGCAGACCTTCGATTTTGGTTTTACCTACACCCGTAAAGACGGCCGTAATGTATTTATTGTCGGCCGCCAGTCGGTCAATGTACCTTCCGTGCCACAGCTTTACTCCGTGGCGCTGGTACTGCATCAAGAGCAGTTTGTCTGGGCAACAGATTTTATTAACGATCCTCTGATTGGGTTTGAATTGGCAATAGGAGAACACCGTATCAAGCTTTTTCAAGAAGAAGATTTAAACGCACCAGGCAGTTTTGTCATTGACATAGATGGGGTTCGCCATCATTTTGTGAGGGACAGAAACATCGGGCAGCTCGACTTTAACCTAAATGAACAAGGTCTTGAGAGCGTCACCCCGCGCGGCTTTTTACGACCTGGCCGCTGAGGAAATTAATGCTCGTCCTGCAGCTGCAGCCGGGGAATAGAGCCCCAAAGCACACAAAGCAGTGGGGCCAGCCAGTGAAACCACCAGTGAAACGAAATACTGTATCCCTGCCACCAAGAGACGCCAACCGCCAGCCACTGCAGAGCAATGCCAGCAACACCGATAAAAAACAAGCTTCGGTTTAGCCAGCGCTTTGGAAAGCGCGGGATCCAGTTACTGTGCATCCGGCTGTGCTTCCGGGGCTGCTTGCTGAAAAGCGTCCAGCTGGTTGCAATGCTGGTAAATGGCCATCATCACGGGGTAAGGCGACATATCCAACTGAAAACGCAGTGCATTGTAAACCTGCGGCACCAGGCAAAGATCGGCCAGTGATACCTTGTCACCGATACAAAACTTCCCTGCAGTCTCAGCCAGGCGCTGTTCCAACGCCTGAAAGCCCGTCGCCAGCCAATGATGGATCCACTCGGTTTTTTGTTGTTCCGACAGCCCAAGCGGCCCGGTCAAATACTGCAACACCCGCAGGTTGTTCAGCGGATGAATATCGCAGGCAATATCCAGGGCCAAAGCCCGAACCTGAGCAGCTTGCGCAGCATCCGCAGGCAGTAATGCGGGTTCAGGGTAGCGGGCATCCAGGTACTCCAGAATCGCCAGCGACTGGTTGAGCGTGAGTTCTTCATCGACCAAGGTAGGTACCAGCTCGGCCGGGTTCAGCGCTTGATAAACCGCCTGGTGCTGTTCGCCACCGTTTTTCACCAAATGTACCGGGATCGATTGGTAACCCACTCCTTTTAAAGCCAGTGCAATACGAACCCGATAAGCCGCCGAAGAGCGCCAATAACCATAAAGCTTCATTGTTTTTCCTTGATGCAAAAGAGCTGCCGAAGCAGCTCTTTGATTGGATGGACACTGCCAGGCGCTTAGCCCTGATAGCGATACTCTACCACCTGCTGGTCGATGGTGCCAAAGATACTTTGGCCCTGAGCATCCTGCATTTCGATGCGAATGCGATCACCAAACTTCATAAAGCTGGTACTCGGCTTGCCGTCGCGAATGGTTTCAATCATTCGAATTTCGGCAATGCAGCTGTAGCCAACACCACCCTCGGAAATCGCCGTACCATAATCGGTGCCTTGCTTGTTCGATACCGTGCCAGAACCAATAATGGTACCCGCACAGAGTGGACGGGTTCTGGCGGCATGGGCAATCAACTGACCAAAGTCGAAGGTCATATCCACGCCGGCATTTGGCTTTCCGAACGCCTCGCCATTGTAGGTGGACAACAGCGGCAAATGCAGTTTGGCATTCTGCCAGACGCCTTCGAGCTCATCCAGTGTCACCGCCACCGGGCTAAAGCTGGACGATGGCTTGGACTGGTAAAAGCCGAAACCTTTGCCAAGTTCATTGGGGATCAAACCACGCAAAGACACATCGTTCACCAACATCACCAAACGAATACGCTCACGGGCTTGCTCGGCGGGAATTCCCATCGCCACATCGTCAGTAATGACCGCCACTTCACCTTCAAAATCAATGCCGTACTCTTCACTGGCCACTGGAATAGGCGCATGAGGTGGCAAGAACGCATCCGAACCGCCTTGGTACATCAGCGGATCCGTCCAGAAGCTGGGTGGCATTTCCGCATTGCGGGCTTTGCGCACCAGCTCAACATGATTGACATAAGCACTGCCGTCAGCCCAGTGGTAAGCACGGGGCAGTGGCGATGCGCACTGCGTCTGGTCAAATGGCTGGCTGTCCGCTGCAGTACCGGCATTCAACGCCTGATAGACTTCTTCGGCCTGAGGCGCTTTTTCCGACCAGGCATCCAGCAGCTGTTGCAAGGTGGTCGCAATTTGCGGGATAGCGACACAACGGGTTAAATCACGGCTTACCAGCACCAGCTGACCATCACGGCCAGCGGTATTTAATGTTGCAAATTTCATCAATAATCCTTTGTCATATGCCTTAACGGCTGCTCAATAGCTTACTTCACCTGCCAGCTGTTGACGTAGGCCGGGTTTTCGGTACTCAAAGCCGCCTCGCCAATTTCCAGCGCATCGCGGGTATCCAGCATCACCGCCACTTCGTCGGTGAACTTTTTGCGGTACTCCTGCCCGGCCTGAAAGGCTTTCGGATGCGGGCCATGGGTAAAACCGGCCGGATGGAAGGTCACCATGCCTTTTTCGATGTTATCGCGACTGAAGAAGTCGCCGGCATGGTAAAACAGCACTTCATCGTAGTCGTCGTTGTTGTGGTAAAAAGGTACTTTCAGTGCCCCCGGATCACTTTCAATCGGCCGAGGCACAAAGGTACAAACCACAAAACGCTGTGCTACAAAAGTGGTGTGCGCCGAAGGTGGCAAGTGGTAGCGATGGCTCATCAATGGGCGAATATCCCGCCAATTGATCCGCATCACCGCCAAATCACCGTGCCAGCCCACCGCATCGAGTGGGTTGTAGGGGTAGGTCACTACCGAGGTCTGGCCATGACGCTTGATCTGCACCTGCCAGCTTTCTTCTGAGTACTGGGCTTTGAAGGCATCGTTGATTTTCGGCGTATCCAGCATCGCTGGGTCGAAAATCGCATGATTTCCTACCAGGCCTTTTTCCGGCAATTGGTAAGAGTCGTTGGTGGCTTCAATCATCAGCAACAACATGGGGCTTTTGGGCTCCAACCGCCACATGGTACTGCGTGGGATCACCACGTAATCGCCTTCGACAATTTCCAAATGACCGTAATCGCAGTACAAGTCAGCACTGCCCTCGTGCACAAACAACAGCTCATCGCCGTCGGCGTTCCGCACCAGATACGGCATTGGATCGTTCAGACGCCAGGTACGCATTTTGCAGTGCGCATTGTGCAGCAACAAGGGCACTTGCCAGGGCGATTCCACCTGGTTTTCACTCAGTTGGTTTAAATCGAACAGGCGGGGACGCAAAGGCCCCTGCCAATCGCTCCAGCCGGTCGGGGCATGGCGATGATGGAAATGCGTTGCCGGACCAAAAAAACCACTCCGGCCGGTTTCGCGTTCATAGATCGCTTGTTCCGGAAAGTCAGCGTGCGCCTGACGCGACACATCGCCCTCCCGCAGCGGAAATGAGGCCCATTTACGCATCGGCTAACACCCCACGTTGGATTTGATCTTCTTCGATGGACTCGAACAAGGCTTTAAAGTTGCCCTCACCAAAGCCTTCGTTGCCCTTACGCTGAATAATTTCAAAGAACACCGGGCCAATCACAGTTTTGGTAAAGATTTGCAGCAAAATGCCATCTTTCATTGGCGCACCATCGATCAGGATCCGCAGCTCACGCATCTGCGCAAGGTCTTCCTCGTGTCCTTCTACCCGGGCATCGACTTTATCGTAATACGTATCCGGCGTTGGCATAAAGTCCATACCACGCTCACGCAGGGTTCGTACCGTTTGATAAATATCGTCGCTGGTCAGGGCAATATGCTGAATGCCTTCGCCATTGTATTCGCGTAAGAACTCTTCAATTTGTGATTTATCATCAGAGGATTCATTGATTGGAATGCGAATTTTGCCGCAAGGTGCCGTCATGGCACGGGACACCAGGCCTGTCAGCTTGCCTTCAATATCGAAGTAACGAATTTCACGGAAGTTACCGATTTTCTCATAGAAACCGGACCAGACATTCATATTGCCACGCATGACGTTGTGCGTTAAATGATCCAGCACTTCGAGGCCCACTCCGTGCTTTGACATCTCGGTTTGCCAGTTGTCGTAGTACTTAAAGTCGATGTCGTACACCGAAGAGGCACCGTAGCGATCAACAAAATACAGCAGGCTACTGCCAATGCCATATACCGCAGGGATATTCAGCTCCATCGGACCAATTTGGTTTTTGTACTCTTTGGCACCATTGGCCAACGCATGCTGCAAGGCTTTGGCTGCATCTTGCACTCGAAACGCCATGGCACAGACGCTGGGGCCATGCTTACGGGCAAACTCTTCTGCCTGAGAATTCGGCTGCGCATTGATGATAAAGTTGATATCGCCTTGCTTGTACAACCAGGCCTCTTTTGAGCGGTGCTTCGCTACTTCGGTAAAGCCCAGGCCATGAAACAGATCCTTCAGCTTTTGGATACCTTCCGCATCGGCCGCGGTGTACTCAACAAACTCAAAGCCATCTGTTCCCAAAGGGTTAATCACATCTTGCATACGACATCTCCACGTTCTGATTATAGGCTTGGGGGCAGTTGCCTTAGTCATCAAGGCGGCTGCCAGATCCCATTTGGCGCTATCTTGCTTTAGTTTGACCCAGTTGAACATCCACCGTCATTTTCCTGCGGATTTCAGCTTCGAGCAAAAACCGTAAACAATTCAGTACAAAAAAGCGCTATTGGAAGGTCTATACAAGAGAAAGCCAGCAGCCGGACGCAGCTGCTGGGCTGGAGTATCGTTTTACGCACAAAGTGGCATTAAATTTTTACAGTCTTGCGATTAATGCCGTAATCCCGCAGTTTATTCGCCACTGCTGTATGGCTAAGCCCCAGTTTTTTAGCCAATTGCCGCGAACTTGGGTAGGCTGGGTAAAGTTTACGCAGCAAGCTGGCCTCAAAGCGTTTGACGGCCTCGTCCAGGGTGCCATCAAACTCCTGCTCCAGATAACCAAAGTCGCTGGTAAAGCTGGGCAGTTGCAAATGCTCTTTATCCAGTTGGTAGCCCTCAAGCAGGGTGACCGCACGGTACAGCGCGTTTTCCAGCTGACGCACATTGCCCGGCCAGGGGTAACTTTGCAGAAACTGCACGCAACTCTCACTGAACCTGGGCGCTTTTCGCCCAAGACGAGCCGCAAAGCGCGCCACAAAGTGCTCGCTTAGGGGCACAATGTCTTGTTTGCGCTCACGCAGCGCAGGCAAGGCCAGCGTAAAGACATTCAAGCGGTAGTACAGATCTTCACGGAATTTTCCTTCCTGCACCATGGCAGGCAAATCTTTTTGGGTGGTGCAAATCACCCGCACATCCACTTTGACTTCGTTTTCATCGGCAACCCGGCGAAAGGACCCATCTTGCAAAAACCGCAGCAATTTGGTTTGCAACTCCCGCGACATCTCACCGACTTCGTCCAGAAACACACTGCCGCCATTGGCTTGCTCAAAAATACCTTTTTTGCCTTGGGTGGAGCCGGCAAAGGCATTGGGTCCATAGCCAAACAACTCCGACTCGGCCACAT
>SKGJ01000369.1 GCA_007117525.1 Alkalimonas sp. | reverse complement strand
TGAACACCCGCTGGTGTTGCAGCTGGGCGGCTCGGATCCGGCCGATATGGCGCACTGCGCTAAAATTGCTGCCGATCGCGGCTACGACGAGGTGAACATCAATGTCGGTTGTCCGTCGGATAGGGTGCAAAATGGCATGTTTGGCGCCTGTTTGATGGCGCGGCCTGAGCTGGTGGCGGCCTGTGTGGCAGAGATGCGGCAACAGGCTGATATCCCGGTGACGGTGAAAACCCGCATTGGCATCGACGAGCAGGACAGCTACGAGTTTTTAACCACCTTAATCGAGCAGTGCGCTGCCGCCGGTTGCGGGCACTTTATCATTCATGCCCGCAAAGCCTGGCTTAAAGGCCTGAGCCCGAAAGAAAACCGGGAAATTCCTCCGCTGGATTATCCTCGGGTGCACCAGCTAAAACGCGACTACCCGCAATTAAGTTTTTCCTTAAACGGTGGCTTGAAAACCATTGAAGCCTGTCAGCAGCAATTGAACGACCTGGATGGCGTGATGGTTGGCCGCGAAGTCTACACCAACCCCTGGTTGCTCAGCCAAGTGGATGAACAGCTGTACGGCGAAGCCCCTTTTGCCAAAACCCCTTTTGAGGTGGCGGAGCAGATGATCCCTTACATTGAGCGACAGATGCAGCAGGGAGCGCGCTTCTGGCAGATTGCCCGCCATATGTTAGGCCTGTTTCAGGGCGTGCCCGGTGCCAGGCAGTGGCGACGAACCTTATCGGAGCGCGGTCACTTGTCGGAGTCTGGTCCCGAGTTGCTGCGGGCTGCTTTGGCGCAGGTTCGACGATAACTGGAGGCTAAATATTGCGGGTGGTGGATTTGACCAGGTGATTGGTCAAATTCGCTAAATGTTGTATCCGCGATGCGTTCCCTGCACAGGGACATAAGCTAGGATCTTCTTTATCATTTTGATTTTTAAAGTTTATTTTTTTATGTTCAAGCTGGCACGCCTCTTGAAATACCTTGGTTGTCATTATGACCCAACAACCAAGGAGAACGACCATGACTTTAAAAATGATGCTCACCGCGACCGTATTGACCTGCACTGCTGCGTTGCTTCCTGCTCAAGCCAATGAAGTAAATATCAGCCAGCTGATGGGCGAACTGCTGCAGAAGCAAGCCATTGAGCTGCGAGAGCAATTGCGTCATTCCGCTAAGCAGTCTATGCAACAGATGATGGAGCAAGTAGTGCCGCGCCTGGCGGAAACCAGCGAGCTGCCAACAAGCAGCGAGCGTTCAACAGCCAGCCAGGAATCCGAGCAACAAGAGGCTGCCGAATAATGCCTTTTGCAGATCAACTGCTGTTGTTGTTGCTCACACCAGTACTGACACTGATACCGCTGGGGATCCTTAGTAGCTGGTTATTTACCAAACTGGAAGGTTAGGCCCCTCATGCTGTACGGGGCTTAACCGATTTTTCTGCTGGCTTCTTTTTTGTTGTTTTATCCCTCCACTTTTTCCCTCATCTGACTCTGTAAAGACTAGTACCCTGCAGGCAGAAAGGCTATGCTGTAGCTCTCTGTATTCCAAAGATAAAGAGGGCGCTATGAAAATTTTCTCAACTCTGTTACTTGGTTGTATGCTGCTGGCAGCCCCTGCGCTGGCGGTTGTGCCCGTGGCGATCGAAGCCGATGAGGTCATTGTGCGAGTGCCGATGCCTGGCCGTACTGTCACCGCCGGCTACATGACGTTGCGTAATCTCGGTGCTGAAAATCGTCAACTGACAGCGGTGCAGTCCGAAGTTTTTGAACGGATAGAGCTGCACACCCATACCCATGTGGATGGCATGATGCGCATGATCGAAGTGGAGAGCATTGAAATTCCTGCTGGCGGTGAAGCGGTGCTGCGCCCAGGTGGCTTGCACTTGATGTTGTTTGAACCTGGCTTGGTATTGGAAGACGACGGCAGCATTGCACTGCAACTGCAGTTTGACGACGGCTCTGAGTTGGCTGTAAAAGCCCGCCTGGTGATGCCACCACGACGTTAAAAGGATGAATACGATGAAACGATGGACCACGTTGGCTATGCTGCCACTGATGTTTGCCGGCACCGCTCAGGCAGACTTTTTCGCGGTGAAGCTGCAGCTTGATAGTTGGCAAGCCAGTGCCGAGGGGGACTTTGGTCAGACCGGTGCCAGTCAACCACACAACTTTAGCAGCCGCAATCAACTGCGTTTGGGGTTGGCTTTTGAGCACCCTATTCCGCTAATACCCAATCTGGCGGTACGTTACCAGGGTCTCAAGCATCCAGGCCGGACTGAGTTGACACAAACCTTTGCGCTGGCCGATCAGGATTATGCGGTTGGTTCTGAACTGGACTCCAGCCTTGACCTGACGCACATCGATGCAGTTTTTTATTATCAACTGTTGGATAACAATCTGGTTGGACTGAATCTCGGTGCTTTGGTAAAGCGTCTTGATGGCAAAGCCGCTGCACAAGATCAGAGTGGTAAGGCCAGTGAGCAACGTCTTAAAGGTAGCTTGCCGATGCTGCACGCCTCGGCGCGGCTGGATCTGGTGGGTACCAGCTGGCAGCTGTTTGCGGAAGCCAATGGTGTCACACCTGGCCGGCATCAGGCGCATGATGTTTCGGCGGGGCTGGCTTTTCAGTTTGTTGATGCCATCTTACTGGATGGTGCACTGCGCCTTGGCTACCGCGACAGCCGGATCGAACTGGATAATTTACAAGGAGTCTCCGCCAGCATGGATTACTCCGGTGTCTTTGTTGGACTGGAATTAAGCTTCTAAGTGTGAATAAAGCGAGCGCGGGGGAGGGAGCTGAATGAGTCGATTGTCTGGCTTGGCCATGCTGCTGGTCTTGCTTTTTACCTGTGTGCTGTCGTTTTACCAGCTGCACCAGCAAACACGACAAGACTATAGCCAGCAACTGGCAACCATGAATCAGGTGCTGGCCAAAGCGTCGCAATTGCTGCTGCTGGACGATGGCAAGCAAGACATTAATACGCTTTTTTCATCAGCTCAGCATCATGCCGCTTTTCCGGTGTTGTCCATTACCCTGTTGGATGCTGATAAGTCGGTACTGAGCTCAACCGGGTTGAGTCCACTGCTGCAGCAGCCAGAATCGGATTGGTTTGCCGCAAGCCACCAAGTCTATTGGCTGGAAGACCGGATCTTGTCCAGTCAGCCGGTTCAGCTGGAGCAACAAGTCGGAGGCTTTTTGTTGCTAGAGGTAGCACATCCACCTTTCCCCTGGCAGCTCTGGCTTTGGCAAATGCTGATCTGGTTGGGATTGCCCTGTTTGCTGCTAATCTGGCTTTGGCATCGAGCCAGTCAGCGACGCAGTGCTTTAGAGCAGGAAAGTAAGGCGCTTGAACAGGTGCTAATGCACTGGCTGGCGGATGAGCCGGAATTGCCATTGCCTGAGCAGCATCCACTGTCCGCCTTGCTGCAGCAGTGGAAACAGCGGTTGCTGCAACAACAAGAGCTGCAACAACAGCAGCAACTCGGCTTGGCCCATGAATTGACTGAGCTAAAGGCTCTGCACCAGCAGACGCTGGAGCAGTTGCAGCAAAGCGAGCAAAAGCAGCAGCGTCAACAGCAGGCTGCTAAACAGCATGAACATCAGCGAATCCAGTTATTGCGGCAACTGGTTCAGACGCCAGCCCAGTGCCAGGCAACACTGCTGCAGGACTTGTTGTTGGTGCGCCAGGAATCCTTTAGTGAACAAAGTCTCGAGTTACCTGGCTGGATTGGGCAGCAGGCGCCGTTATGGCGAAGCCTGTTGGCAAGTCAGCAAGCCTTGCAGCTCGAAGAAGACAACAAGGCCAGTGAGTTTCAGCTGACTCTGGCTGCTGATGCACTGGCTGTAAGTTGCCGGGCTTTGCTTCGGCTAACGGCTGCTCATGGTGGGCAAAGTCAGTTGACTATGCAATGGCAGCTGGATGGTGCGACGAGCCAGCTGGTGTTGCAACTGCTGCTAAAAGGCCAGTCGCTGCCAGCTTCCCTCTGTCAAAAGCTGCAACAGGCTCCACAGCAAAGGCTGGAAGATCCGACCTGTGACGTGCAGCTGTTTGGTCGTTGCTGTCAATTGATGATGGCTCAGGTGGATGTTTCCTGTTTGGATGAATTGGGCTCAGCCATCCAAATGACGGTTCCTGTAAAATTAAGCTGGGCCTTGGGCTGGACACCAGTGCCAAGACTGCAATTGCTGGCTCTACCGGGGCTTTTACCTGAAGCGCAAGTGCAAAGCATCAAGTCGGCTTGCCATCAGTTGCAGCAAGAGTCGCGACTCAGTCACTTTGTTGCCGAGCAACCAGTATCCAGCCCAACGGTATTGGCATTGCCGGAGCCCGAGCATCCGGATGCCGCCGTATTTCGCTCCCTGCTTGCGGATTTGCACGGCATTGCCCTGGCCAAAGCGGAGCACTGCGCGGACTGGCAAGCGCAAAGTGCCACCAGGGTTGCGCCCCTGCCTCAAAGTGCAGCAGAGCTTATCCAGGCCCTGGAGCCGCTTGGCAGTAAAGTCGATGGTAAACGACATTTACTGGTGGTCGATGACAATGAAACCAATCAGGCCTTTGTGCATGCGATGCTGGCCTCTTACCCATTGCATTTAACATCTGCCACCACAGGACAGCAAGCCTTAAGCCTGTGTCGCCAGCAACGTTTTGATGTGATTTTGATGGACATTCAGTTGCCGGATCTGTCCGGCATCGAGGTGACCCGGCAGTTGCGTCAGCTACCGGCTTTTCAGCAGATCCCAATCCTGGCTTTTACTGCCCATGCGCTGCCGGATGAAGTGGCAGCTTTTAAAACCGCTGGCATGGATGATGTGGTGATAAAACCGCTGGATGCTTCCAAGCTGGCTAGTCTGATGCGTTGGTGTCAGCTTCCGCCGGTTGCAGGCGTTTAACCGCAAAAAAGGGGCTGAGCAGCTGTTGTAGAGCTTCGAGATACAGCGGTTGAGGTTGCAAGGTGAGCAGCGGCAACAGCTCATCACCCAGCGGGCTGAATTTGTAATAATGCAGCACCAAACCACTCTGGGTAGCAGTGCATTGCAGGCGCTGCTGTTGAATGGTCAGCTGAATGCTATCGCCTTTGCTCAGTTCACCACTTTCAATTTCCTCATGATGCAACAAGCCGGTATCCATTAAGCTCAGGATATCGGGGTAGCTTAACCGGTATTGGCTCAGGTTGAGCATGGCTTTGCCGCGGCCGGTTATCAGGCGGAGCAAAGAAGGGCGGCGCAGCACCGCAAAATAAATGCGGCCCGAGCCCTCAGCACTGCTCCGACAGCTCAAACTGGCGGCTTGTTGCAGCGCCAGGGCTTCTTTATGACTCATTTGCTTTAACACGTAGAGCGTTTTTAATGAAAACTGCCCGGGGGTCGCGATTTCACAGGCCAGGATTTTTGCCCAGAGTTGCTGCATCCCAGCATTGGCAATGTTCAATGCCAGTTCACAGTAGTGGTGGAACCAATCCGGGTCAACCTCTCGCTCGCTTACCTGCTCCGGCGCATAATCGGCACTGAGTGCGATAATACGTTCAAGGTTTAGCTGTTGGCGCTCCTGTTGCATCCGTAAACGGCGTTGCAGGCGCTGCGTTAACGGCAGCTGATCCAGGCCGCTCTGCTGGCTTAATTGCACACCCGCATAGGCCGCTAAGCGCTTGTACTTGGCGTAAAAGCGGTGCGGCCGTTTAACCTGACCGCTTTTGGTTGCGCTGGCAGCCACGGCGGATGAGCTCGCTTTGGCAGGCGTAGGCCGAACAGGTGCTGGCTCAGAACGGATCTTCGATGCTGTAAGTTTGGTCATGGCTTGAGAGCAGGAGTTCGATACCCTGATACTGGCAGCTGTGGTCT
>SKGJ01000317.1 GCA_007117525.1 Alkalimonas sp. | reverse complement strand
ACGGTATTCAGGCTATTGAAAAGAAAGTGGGGACGGATACGGGCTTGCAGTGCATCCAATTCAGCTCTGGACTGAGCTTCAATCCGCTCATTGCGCTCTAAATGCATCAGACTAAACTGAATGGCCAGGAGTCCAACAATTAACGCCACCAACAGGTTGGCAGCCAAAAAATGAGTTAACTCACCAGCGGGTTGCCACCCAAAACCCACCAAAAAATGCCAGGCCATTGGACTGATAAGTCCGGTAAAGCCAAGAAACACCAACAAGGTAAAACCACCTTGCAGCACCGCAGAAAAACGCCCCAGCCACTGCCGTAATCGGCAAAGCACCGCGATGCTAAGCAGGGTAATCCAATGCACGAAAAGACTGATGATCCCAAGGCGCTGCCAGGGATCGTGGCCAGCATCCGGCGCAAAAGCCAGCACGATGGCCACCGCCTGTGCCAGTACAATCACGGCCAGCACGCCACGGTTTTGGCAAAAATCGGGCAACAAAGGCTTGGTGACAGCCATGGGTTATCAACTCATTGGAATGCAGCAGCAACAGTCATACCAATGACTATAGCGATCTCAGTAACTTAAAACCAGCCCTACTAGCGCAGCTCTGCCGGAATGGCAAAGACTATATTTTCTTCCCGGCCCGGGTTCTCAGTCACGGTGCGCCCGCCCCAGCTTTGCAGCTTGGCAACCACTTGCTGCACCAGCACTTCTGGCGCCGAGGCGCCTGCAGTAACGGCTACCCGCTCAATGCCATCCAGCCAGCTTTGCTGGATGTCTTCGGCGGTATCTATCAGGAAAGCTTTAGCGCCCATTTTCTCGGCCAACTCACGCAAGCGGTTGGAGTTGCTGCTGTTCTTTGCACCGACCACCAACAATAACTCGGCTTTGCCTGCCAGTTCACGCACCGCATCCTGGCGGTTCTGGGTGGCGTAGCAGATATCGTCTTTACGCGGCCCTTCAATATCGGGAAAGCGCTGGCGCAATGCTTCAATCACATCGGCAGTATCATCCACCGACAGCGTGGTCTGGCTGCTAAAACAGAGCTGCTGTGGATTTTTCACCTGCAGGCTTTGCACATCCTCCACCGACTCGACCAGATAAATGCCGCCTTGCGGATTGTCGTACTGGCCCATGGTGCCTTCCACTTCGGGGTGGCCAGCATGGCCAATCAGAATGCACTCAATGCCTTTGCGGCTGGCACGGGTCACTTCCATATGCACCTTGGTCACCAGGGGGCAGGTGGCATCAAAGACTTTCAGCCCACGGTCTTTGGCCTGCTGACGCACGGCCTGCGACACACCATGGGCGCTGAAGATCACAATCTGGCCATCCGGTACTTCGTCCAGCTCGTCTACGAACACGGCGCCGCTGCGACGCAAGCCATCCACCACAAACTTGTTGTGCACCACTTCATGGCGGACATAAATCGGATGGTCGTACAACTCCAGCGCGCGTTCGACAATGCTGATGGCGCGATCAACCCCGGCGCAAAAACCACGCGGGTTGGCCAGTAAAATATCCATTACTGCACCTCCAGAATTTCCAGCTGAAAGGTCAGGGTTTGACCAGCCAGCGGGTGGTTAAAGTCGACGGTGACCGACTGGCCCGCGACCTCTCGGATCAAGCCCGGCAATTCCGAACCATCCGGCATGGTAAAACCAATGATCATACCAACTTCCGCCGGGCTATCGCTGCTGAACTTGCTGCGATCCAAATAATAAATATTGTCCGGATTGGGCTGACCATAGGCATCCTCAGGAGCCAGGGTAAAGTTCAGCTTATCGCCTGCCACTTTGCCCAGCAACTGCGCTTCAAACGCGGGGGATACACTGCTGTCGCCCATGGTTATGCGGGCTGGCTTGTTGTGCACCCGGGTGCTTTCCGCAGCGCTGCCATCGGACAAGGTAATATCGATGTGACAGGTCACAATGCTGGCGGGCCCAATACTAAGATTTGCGGGATTTGGCGTGGTCATTGCCCTGCTCCTGATGGCTGAAACTGTCCCAGATCAACAAACCGGCCCCGATCACGATGGCCGAGTCGGCAATGTTAAAGGCAGGATAGTGCCAGTTTTGATAATAAAGATGAAAAAAGTCGATGACATAGCCATGCCAAAGCCGGTCAATCAAATTGCCAACAGCGCCGCCAATAATCAGGCTTAACCCCAGCGTCAGCTTGCTGGCTTTGGGCGCCAGCCGGCTGAGCCAGACACTGAGTACGGTTATGATGACCACCGCCACCACGGTGAAAAACCAGCGCTGCCAACCGCCGGCATCGCTCAAAAACGAAAAAGCGGCACCGGGGTTGCGGACATAGGTCAGGTTAAAAAACGGCAGCAGCTGGATCGAGTCGTACAACGCCATGCTGCGGTGCACCCACTGCTTGGTGACTTGATCCAGCACCAGCACCAGCAGTGCCAGCCACCAGAAAGCCCAGCCGCTTTGTTGAAACAACCGCATCAGGCAAACTCCCGCTGCTCGCCGGCGCCACTGACGTTGTCAACACAGCGCAAGCAAATGGTCGGATGGGCGTCATCGGCACCGACATCATGCCGGTAGTGCCAGCAGCGTTCACACTTCACCGCACTGCTGGCTTGCACCAACACCTTTAAACCTGAAATTTCAGTGGCTTCAGCTTCGGCTGGTGCCGCTTCGCTGCTGACAGTGGCGGTACTGGTGATTAACACGAAACGCAGCTCATCTTGCAACTTTTTCAACTGTGCCGCCAATTCAGCATCGGCAAATAAGGTCACCTCAGCTTGCAGTGAAGCCCCAATCAGCTCTTGCTTACGGGCTTTTTCCAGCACCCGGTTCACTTCGTCCCGCACCAACAGCAGTTGTTGCCAGAAAGCATTGTCAAAACGACCGGCAGGTACCGAAGCAAGCCCGGGGTACCAGACATCCATAAAGACATAGGGTTGCGGCTGGCCCGGCAACTGCTGCCAGATTTCCTGCGCGGTGAAGCTCATGATGGGCGCCATCCAACGCACCAGCGCCTGCACAATGTGGTACATCGCGGTCTGGCAAGAGCGGCGGGCCTGACTGTCCGCTTTGGCTGTGTACTGCCGATCTTTAATCACATCCAGATAGAAGCTGCCCAGCTCAATGGTGCAGAAGTTCATCAGTTTCTGACTGACCTGGTGGAACTGGTAATGGTTGTAAGCCTCGATGATCTCCGCCTGCAATTGCGCCGCCCGATTCACCACCCACAGATCCAGTTCAACCAGCTCGCTAAACGGCAATTGATCCTGCGCCGGATCAAAGCCATTCAGGTTGGCCAGTAAGAAGCGCGCTGTGTTGCGGATACGGCGGTACTTGTCGGCGGCACGGTTTAAGATTTCATCCGACACCGTCATTTCCGAGGTGTAATCGGCAGTCGCCACCCACAACCGCAGAATATCCGCTCCCAGCTTGTTCATCACCTGTTGCGGGGACACCACATTGCCAAGGGATTTGGACATTTTCCGGCCCTGACCATCGACGGTAAAGCCATGAGTCAGCACCTGTTTGTAAGGTGCATGGTTCTTGATGCCGACGCCGGTCATCAAGGATGACATAAACCAGCCCCGGTGCTGATCCGAGCCTTCCAGGTACAAGTCGGCCTGAGTCGCGCCCTGAAACTCCGCCCGGGCATCCACCACACAGGCATGAGTCACGCCCGAGTCAAACCAGACATCCAGCGTATCCTTCACTTTAACGTAGCAACTGGCCTCCTCGGCGCTTAGCAATTCTTCCGGTTTTAAATCAAACCAGGCCTGAATGCCATGCTGCTCGACTTTTTGCGCCACCTGCTCCATCAGCGCGGAGGTATCTGGGTGCAAGGCGCCGGTGTCTTTATCGACAAAGAGTGCAATCGGCACGCCCCAGGTACGCTGACGCGAAATACACCAGTCTGGCCGGCCTGCCACCATTTTTTCAATCCGGCTCTGGCCCCAATCCGGTACCCAGCGGGTGTTGGCAATTTCTTGCAACGAGGTTGCGCGCAGCCCTTGCTGCTCCATGCTGATAAACCACTGCGGCGTCGCACGGAAAATAATCGGCGTTTTGTGGCGCCAGCAATGCGGGTAGCTGTGTTGGTAAGCCTTATGCACCAACAGCGCCTGCCGCTCCTTGAGCACCTCCACCACCGAATCGTTGGCTTTGAATACATGTTGGCCGGCAAACAGCGGGGTGTCGGGCAGGTAAACGCCATTGGCTCCAACCGGGTTGGCCACTTCAAGGCCATACTGCTGCCCCACCACAAAGTCTTCCTGACCATGGCCAGGCGCGGTATGCACACAGCCGGTACCGGAGTCGGTGGTGACGTGTTCGCCCAAAATGACCGGCACCTCAAAATCGTAGAACGGGTGCTTTAAGGCCACCTGCTCCAGCTGCTTGCCCTGGCAAAAGCCCAGTGCGTGGTAATGCTCAATGCCGGCGCGGGCCATCACATCGGTGACCAGATCGGTAGCCACAATCAAGCGCTCCGGGCCATGCTCGCCCTGCTCCACCTGCACCAGGCTGTAACTCAAATCCGTATGCACCGCTACCGCGCGGTTGGCTGGCAATGTCCAGGGGGTGGTGGTCCAGATCACCACCGACACCGGTCCCTGCCCTCGGTGCGCTTCGGGGTGGTCAAAACGATCCACCACCGCCTCATCCACCAGCTTAAAGCGCACATCAATGGAAGGTGAGGTTTTGTCCTGGTATTCCACTTCCGCTTCGGCCAATGCAGAACCACAGTCGGTACACCAGTGCACCGGCTTAAAGCCTTGCTGCAAATGGCCATTGTCGATGATTTTGCTCAGCGAGCGAATAATGTTGGCTTCAAAATCATAATCCATGGTTCGATAGGGGTTGTCCCAATCGCCCAGCACGCCCAAGCGGACAAAATCGACCTTTTGCGCTTCAATTTGCGAGGCGGCATACTCACGGCATTTTTGCCGAAACTCGGCATCGCTTAACTTCACACCCGGTTTGCCGTATTTCTTTTCCACCACCAATTCAATCGGCAAGCCATGGCAATCCCAGCCAGGAATGTAAGGCGCATCAAAGTCCGACAAGGTCTTGGCTTTGATGATCATGTCTTTCAGGATTTTATTGACGGCATGGCCAATGTGGATGCTGCCGTTGGCGTAGGGAGGGCCATCGTGCAAAATAAATTGCCGCTTGCCCGCTTTGGCGGCGCGAATTTGTTGGTAGAGTCCATGCTGTTGCCACTCGGCCAGCATGGCTGGCTCCCGCTGCGCTAAATTGCCACGCATGGCAAACTCGGTTGCCGGCAGGTTCAGGGTATGCTTGTAGTCACTCATCCGTTGTTATCCGTCATCGTTATTGATTGGTGGCAACCTGCGCAGAGGCTGACGACTGAAAGTAATGGCGGGCTGCGGCTGCATCCCGCTGTATTTGTTGCTGCAAAGCGTCGACCGAAGCAAAGCTTTGCTCATCCCGGAGCTTGTGACGCAGCAAGACCTCAATCTGGCTGCCATACAAGTCTCCTTCAAAATCAAATAAATGGGCTTCGAGCTGCTCCGTTTTACCGGATACTGTCGGGCGGGAGCCAATGTTGGCAACGCCCTGAAAGCGCCCAAACACCGTATCGGCTTCAATCGCATAAACCCCGTGCACCGGCAGCTTTTTACGATACAACCAGACATTGGCAGTTGGAAACCCCAGCTGCCGCCCTAATCTGCGGCCATGCCGCACCTTACCGGTTAGGGAGAATGGACGTCCGAGCATGGATTGCGCCAACGGCAAATCATCGGCTGCCAAGGCCTGCCGTATCGCTGTACTGCTAATACGCTGCGTCTGCTGTTTCAGGCTGGCCGTTGGGGTTAAACCAAAATTAAAGCGGACCGCCTCTTGTTGCAGCAAGGCGAAGTT
>SKGJ01000327.1 GCA_007117525.1 Alkalimonas sp. | reverse complement strand
TGGCCATCAGCAAAAGTGGCACCATCATGAACCTGAAAGTGCTGGAAAATGATCAGGGGCATGCCGGCAAGGAGTTTTTCCAACTGCTGATTCAAAACAACCGCAGCAAGCTGACGGTGGCAGAGGAGCAGGTCAAACATCCCGGCTTAGCGCCAGCCTTGCGCAATATGCTGATTAAAGCCGTGGATAGCTTCCCATTTTACCTGCACCGCAAAGGCATCCGCTACGAGATGAAGGCCATTGCGCAGGGAGGGCTGCCAGCCAGCTTGCATCAACTGCTCGGCCAGTTGCCTGCATCGCCAGAACAAATCAACATTGAGCCGCTGATCAAGCACAACGCCGTCAGTTTAACCTTTGCCAGCCAACTAAAGCAGATGAAACGACAAGATCCGCCGCAATGTTACGAGCTGTACCTGAAAGTGTTGCCACAACCGGAAGGCCCACCGGAGCTCAGCTGCCATTACGATTATGAATTTAACAAAGAGCCGGACAAGCATGCCTTTATCCAGCGGTTAATCGAGGACAAGGCTGCGGTTTTCTGTTACCGGATCTGGCTGTCTCGCACCGGCCGGCCGGACAGCGACTTTATCGCCAAAGAACTCAGCTACATTAGCCAGTATGCCATTCACAAAGCCAAGCTGCTGGAAGAAGAGCTCTGGAGTGTGGTCGGCGTAGGTGAATTGATTGATATCAGCGAAGAGTTGCTGTTGCGGCTCGGGATCCCAGAGACACAGCGTCAGCAGCAGCGCAGCTTACGTCAGCGCTTGCTCAGCGCTCAGTCAACTGCTGAAGCCACTGCAGCAATTTAGGAAAGTGATCCTGCACCGCCATAGGGTGCGTTAACATGCTGACATGGTCGTAATCCACAAGAGCACCTGCAGCTTTGCCGAGGTGAGTGAAACGCGTCTGCTGTTGATGAGCTTCTGCGATAAAGGCTTTGACATCATCCGGATGCCCCAGCACCCGATCTTTTTCTGCCACAAAGTGCCACAGCTCAGGCCAGGCCGTTTTCTGAGCCGCGCTTTGGTAATCAAAACCATCGCTGCAATCAACAAAGGCATCCTGCTCGATCCAGCGAATGCAATCGAGCAAGAATTGTCTGGGTTCATCATCAGCGCCCAAACGCCAGCGCTTGGCCGGAAAGTAGCCGTGCCGCTCTGCCAGCCAGGGTGCCAACCGGTTCCACAGCCAGTCGATTTTTAATTTTTTCTCCAGGCTTTGTGTCCGGATGCGGCGTTTACTGCCAAAACAGACTTTGGATTGCACCAGCGGCAACAACTCAGGATGACGACTTAAACTGGCCGCTGCCAGCACCCCACCCCAGGAGTGCGCGATCAGATGCAGCGCCTGCTGATTCGCTTCAGCAACATGGCGCACTAACGCCGGAATATCCTGGCAAATTAACTGCTGCTGGCTGTGATCAAAGCCACTGGAGCTGTGTGGTAAGGAGCGGCCCCGGCCGGCAAAGTCGGCACAGTAGACCGCAAAGCCCTGATCGGCCAGATAGCAGCCCAAGCCTTTGCCGGAGCCACTGTAGAAAATCCGGCCATTGCCAATGGCCCCATGCAGCATCAGCACAGCGCCAACGGGCTGGTGCAGCGGCAACAAACGGCGGATATGCAACTGATAGCCTTTCACCGGTAAAAAGTACGAATGCTGTTGATGCTTCATCAGACAAGTTAGTCCAGCAAATACAGCAGCTGCAGCAAAGAGCCATGGCGAATCGCCGCTTTGGCCTTGGCCTGTACCAGTGGCTTGGCATGAAAGGCCACGCCCAATCCCGCTTCTGCCAACATTGGCAAATCATTGGCACCATCACCAATGGCCACTGTTTGATGTTTTGCCAGATGGTACTGAGTGGCCAACTGCCCTAACACCCTGGCTTTGGTGCTGGCATCGACAATAGCACCCTGCACTTCACCAGTTAGTTTGCCATCCACTATCGCCAGCTCATTGGCAAAGGTCGCCGACAAGCCCAGTTGCTGCTCCAGCGCCTTGGTAAAATAGGTAAAGCCACCGGAGGCGATGGCTACATGCCAGTTGTAACCCTTGAGCTGCACAACCAGCTCAGTCAGCCCTGGCATCAGCGGCAGCTCTGCCAACACCTCGGCCAGAATAGTGGCATCGGCGCCTTTCAGTGCCGCCACCCGCTCGCGCAAGCTGGCAGCGAAATCCAGCTCGCCACGCATGGCGCGGGCCGTGACCTTAGCAACTTCATCGCCAACACCGGCTTTGCGGGCAATTTCATCGATGCATTCAATTTCAATAGCGGTCGAGTCCATGTCCATCAGCAGCAAGCCGGGCTCACTCAGGCTGGGTGCTTGCTCCAGATACACCAGCTCAAGCGCTTGTGCCTGCGCCCATTGCCGAACATCCTGCTGCTCATGCTGCGATAACAACATTGGCAGCTGCAACAACAGGGCTGGCGCTAAATCCGGATGCGGCTGATACAAGCGAAGCGCCAGCACCTGTTGCTCCAATGCAGGGCAGCTGGCAAAAAGCGCCGGCAACTGGGCAAACGTCAGGCTGCCGCCAAAAATCCGCAGGCTAGCCTGGGGAGTAACATTACTGAGTTGCGGCTGCAACGATGCTGCGCTCCAGCCGACGACAGGCGACTTGGTTTGGACCCTGAGCTCACCGCGCTCGGTGCACAGCAAGGCGGTGTCATGTTCTGAACAACAATCGGAGAGGTTCTGCGATGGCCAGTCAGCGGCCTGAAATTGATAGCAATGCGACACGACAATACCGTGGTTGGTTGCGGTTTCTCTATTCTACTCATAAAAGCCTTCGCCTGTCAGTGCTTTGTGGCAGTAAACTGCACGCCAGGTTATAAGGGGGAGATACCGGCAAGAAGCCACAAAGCGACTTTTTCCTGCGATTACTAACGGTAGCTTTCTGATGCTACAGCCGTATACTCCTTACCAAATCAGAAGGAGCCACAGATGTTTGTTACCTTAGTTGCCCTGCATGTGGCAGCCGCCGTCTCCACCCCGCTGGCCACACAAACCGCTGCCGAAAGCGCCGAAATAGAGCGCCTCGTCATCACGGCTACCCGCACTGCCCGCCCCTGGCTGGAAACCCCCGCTGCGGTGGAGCGTGTTGATATAGAAAGCCTGACACCCGGCATGCGCACCGATGCCGCCGAGTTGCTGGAAGGCATGGCCGGCCTGCAAGTCGACACCCGCTTTAACTTTGCCCAGGATACCCGCATTACCCTGCGTGGTTTTGGTGCCCGCGCCGCCTTTGGCGTGCGCGGTGTGCGACTGCGGCTGGATGGCATTCCCTTGTCGATGCCAGATGGTCAGGCGCAAACCTCCAGCATTTTACTGGACGAGCCAAGCAGCGTCGAAGTGTTGCGAGGCCCACTGGCAGCCATTCATGGCAACTCGGCCGGTGGGGTGATTGATCTGCAAAGCAGCCGGCCGCTGCCAGCTGCAACAAAGCCAACCAATGTCTCGGTCAGCCTGAGCGCTGGCAGCGCCAAGCGTGAGCGCCAGCATCTGCGCGCCGTTTATGCCGATGAGCGCCAAAGCTTTAGTGGCGACTATGCCCGCTTTCGCACTGATGGCGACCGCCCCTTCAGCGCGGTAAAACGCGATCAGTGGGCATTGCGCTGGTACCGGGATCTTGGCGAGCAGGCGGAGCTGATTCTGCGGCTGGATGACAACGATGCGCCGCTGCTGCAAGACCCCCTGGCTTTAAGCCCCGAGCAGTGGCGGGAAAACCCAAAGCAGACCGCTCCCCAGGCAGCCACCTTTGGCACCCGCAAAAGCATTCGCCATCGTCAGCAGTCCATGACTCTGCGAGCACGAAATCTGAGTGAACCGTCTTGGCTCACTGACTGGCAGCTTGCCGCCTGGCATGGCAAGCGGGAAATTGAGCAGTACCTGGCGTTTCCTGGCACTGCCATCGGCTCATCGGGTGCAGTTATTGATTTAAGCCGTTCTTTTTATGGCACCAACCTAAGCGGCACAGTGCAACCTCTGGCAGCCACACCGTGGCGCTTGACGCTGGCGCTGGATAATGAGCAGCAAAAAGACGAGCGGCTTGGCTTTGTCAATGACTTTGGCAGCAGAGGTGAGCTGCGCCGCGACGAAACAGGCCGGGTTGACAGCCGTGATGCCACCCTGATCAGCGACTGGCAGTTCCACCCGAGCTGGGCCTGGGTCACAGGCGCCCGCTTGAGCCGCATCGACTTTACCGTGGACGATCGCTTTATTGTCCCCGGCAACCCGGATGACAGTGGCGAGGTCCGCTACCAGGAAAACGCCTGGAGCTCGGCGCTGAATTTTGCCGTGCGCGATGATCTCAGCCTGTTTGCCGGCACCGGTGTTGGCTTTGAAACCCCGACCTTAACCGAAATGGCGTATCGCAATGAAGGCTCCGGTCTGAATACCGAGCTTAATGCCGCCAGAGTACGCCAGCACGAGCTTGGCTTAAAGCTGCAGCGCAGCAACTGGCTGGCGCAAAGCACCGTCTTTGTAATTGATACCGATGATGATTTGCTGGTTGATAGAAGCATTGATGGTCGCACCACCTACCGCAATGCGGCCAATACCAAACGTCAGGGCTTTGAGCTAAGCAGCCATTTTAGTCTCAGCGATACCCTGAGCTGGCGCGCCAGCTACAGTTGGCTGGATGCCAGCTTTGGTCAAAGTGAAGCAGATGCCAACAGTGGCAACCGTTTACCCGGTTTAGCCCGCAGCAACTTTTTCCAGCAGTGGCAATGGCAGCCGATTAGTAGTGGTGCCTTACAGCCGCTGAGTCTGCGCTTGAACCATCAGTACCGCTCGAGCGTGCCGGTCGATGACGCCAACAGCGTCGTTGCACCAGGCGCACACTTGTGGGGACTGGCGGCACAGACCGAATGGCAATGGGGCCACACCCGGCTGGATGCCTGGCTACGGCTGGATAACCTGACCAACAAAGACTATGTCGGTTCGGTGGTGGTCAATCAGGGCAATGGCCGCTCGTTCGAGCCAGCGCCAGGCCGGCTTTGGATGGCCGGCATCACCCTGCGCTGGTAGGTTTTAGTCGAAGCACCTGTTGGGTATTGTGCCAGAGCGCTTCGGCCAGTTGGTCAGGTGACTCTGGCCGTAACTGGCAAAAGTGTTGAAACACCAGCGCCAACTGGGCCGGTGTATTGATCTGGCCCTGAAAGCCGGCCAGCGGCATGGCCGGTGCATCGGTTTCCAGCACAAAAGCACTTAGCGGCAACTGCTGCACCGCACGCCTGGTTTTGCCAGCGCGTTCATAACTGATGGTGCCGCCAATGCCCAGCTTAAAGCCACAATCAATAAAAGCCTGGCCCTGCTCCGGGCTGCCGGAAAAGGCATGCAAAATGCCGCCTTCGGCAAAATTTTCCCGCTTAATTGCCGCCAGCAGATGCGGTTGGGATTTGCGGTGATGCAAAATCACCGGCTTATTCAGCCGGGCGGCCAGTGCCAGTTGGGCTTCAAACAATTGCTGTTGCATGGAGAAAGTGTCAGGCGCAAGCGCGAAATCGAGGCCGATTTCGCCAATCGCACAGACTGCGTCCTGCTGCTCAGGCAGCATGGTCTCCAGTCCTGTCACCGCCTGCAGGCTGTGCTGCGCTGCCCACCAGGGATGAATACCCAGTGCAATCTGCCAATCTGGCTGCTGCTGACGCAGTTGAAGTAACGGCTGCCAGGCTGCCTGCTCTACCGCCGGGATCAGCAGCGCTGCTACCCCAACGGCCTGAGCCGCTTGCCAGTGAGCGTCCATCTGAGGAGCCAGCTCGGGCAGGTTCAGATGGCAGTGACTGTCGAACAGCCTTAAGGACATAGCCGGTCAATCGACCAACGGCTGTCGTCCTCTTTGCGGTACATAAAGCGGTCATGC
>SKGJ01000268.1 GCA_007117525.1 Alkalimonas sp. | reverse complement strand
TTGTCTATTTGCAGCGTCAGGTCAGCCCGGCGGCGGTCGATTATGTTCGGCGCTTAAATGTGCCCGGTATTTATTTCCGCCAGGAGTCGCGGCGTTTTTACCCGGCCGGGGAAATTACCGCGCACCTGATCGGTTTTACCGACATTGACGATGTTGGGGTCGAAGGCATTGAGCGCCGTTACAACACCCTGCTCACCGGCACCGCCGGTCGCACCCTGGTCCGACGCGATGCCAAAGGACGCGATATTGAAGTGCTGGAACGCGAAGACGCTCAGCCACCGCGCAATCTGCAATTAAGCATCGATCAGCGCATTCAAAGCATTGCCTACCGCGAGCTCAAGCAAGCGGTGCTGACCTATGGCGCCACTTCCGGCTCAGTGGTGATTGTTGATGTGGATACCGGCGAAGTGCTGGCAATGGCCAACAGCCCGTCCTTTAACCCCAACAACAGACGCAACACCCCGGTGCATCATTTTCGCAACCGGGCGGTGACCGATATGTTTGAGCCCGGTTCGACCATCAAGCCGTTGCCGATTCTTGCAGCGCTTGAGTTTGGCAGTGCCGATTTATCCACCGTCATTGATACCCGCCCTGGCATGCTGCGGGTTGGTGGCAGCTGGGTACGGGATGTCAGCACCCGGCATGGTGAGTTGGACTTAACCGACATTATGGCGCGCTCCAGCAACATCGGGGTAACCAAGCTGGCCTTGTCGATGCCGCATCAACATTTATTGGATCTGTACTTTTCGATGGGACTGGGCAGCGACACCGGCTTGAACCTGAGCGGGGAAAGTTCGGGCATGCTCAGTCACCGCAATCGCTGGTCCGAACACGAGCTGGCCAGCTTGTCCTTTGGCTACAACCTGTCGGTGACAGCCGTGCAACTGGCGCGGCTGTACGCTGCTATTGGCAATGGTGGCATCTTACGGCCACTGACCATTTTAAAATCAGAGCAGGGCTTGCCCGGTGAGCGGGTGTTGTCGCCGGAGTATGCCGAGGCCATGCTGGCGATGATGGAAGCCGTGATCGAGCCGGGCGGTACTGCCACTCGTGGTCGGGTCGATGGCTACCGGGTCGGTGGCAAAACCGGCACCACCCGTAAAGCCGTGGCCGGCGGCTATGGCGATGATTATGTTGCCTCTTTTGCCGGTGTTGCGCCGATTTCCAACCCGCGTTTTGCCACCGTGGTGGTGTTAAATGAGCCTGCCAGTGATTATTACCACGGTGGAGAAATTGCGGCCCCGGTCTTCGCCAACATCATGAGCGCCGTGTTGCGGTTGAAAAACATTGCCCCGGATGCGGAGCGGGTACGAATTTCACAGCGCCAGGGAGGTCGGGATGCCAGCTAATACCGCCGCCAACTGGTTGGGAGCCATCGCAGCTCATCTGGATAGCACCCCTTTGCAGCAGCTGCAAATTGACAGCCGCCAGGTCGGGCCGGGCGATGTCTTTCTGGCGTTGCCGGGTCATCAGCAGCACGGTCAGATCTTTATTGCCGATGCGTTAGAGCGCGGCGCGGCTTTGGTACTGACCGATGCGCTCCCCGAGAACTGCAGCGACGACCGTGTGTTGTTGGTACCGGATTTAGTCAATCAGATGCAAGCGCTGGCCAGCCAGTTCTACCGCCAGCCGTCACACGGCATGCAGTTGATTGGCGTCACCGGCACCAATGGCAAATCAAGCACAGCCTGCTTCATTCAGCAGCTGGCGCAGCAACTGCAGCAATCGGCGGCGCTGATTGGCACCCTGGGCTATGGCCGGCCCGGCAAGCTAACGCCTTTGCCCAACACCACGCCGCATCAGGTGGAGCTGCAAAAAATTTTCGCCCAGTTTAAACAGCAAGCCACCCATTTGGTGGCGATGGAAGTATCGTCCCATGCCATGGCGCAGGGGCGGGTCGCCGGTTTGAAGTTTGATGTGGCTGTATTTAGCAACTTAAGCCGCGATCATCTGGATTACCATGGCACCATGGCTGCTTATGGCGCAGCCAAAGCCCGCTTGCTGACGCCCGATTACTGCCGCCAGGCGGTGGTTAACGTCTCCGATGCCTATGGCGCTGAACTGGCTGCCAAGCTGTCGGTGCCTTACTGTGCCGTTGGCGCTCTGGACGATTGCCAGGGTCACGAGCGATATCTGGGGTACAGCCAGGTTGAAACCACGGCCACTGGCTTTCGTTGCCAGCTGCAAAGTGCCGACGGCAACTGGACGCTGAAGCTGCCCCTGATGGGCGCTTTCAACATCGACAATGCGGTGGCGGCCATGGCGGCACTCTGGCTGCAAGGCGCGGATCTGGATGCTTTGGTGGCGGCGGCTGACCGGCTCGAGGCCATTGCTGGCCGGATGGAACAATTTCATTTTCCGCATCCATTGCTGCTGGTGGTGGACTATGCCCATACCCCGGATGCACTGGAGCTGGCGTTAACCGCGCTGCGCTCGCACTGTCAGGGGCATCTGTGGTGCGTGTTCGGCTGTGGTGGCGACCGCGACCAGGGCAAAAGGCCCATTATGGGGCAGATCGCACAGCGTTATGCCGACCGGGTGGTGATTACCTCCGACAACCCTCGGCATGAGCCGATGCTGCAAATTTGCCAGCAAATCGCCGCTGGCATGACCGATGCCGCCTGTTACCAAATTGAACCTGACCGCGAGCTGGCCATTAAGCTGGCGCTTGCAGAAGCGCAGCCGGGGGACCTGATTTTAGTGGCTGGCAAAGGCCACGAGACCTACCAACAGATTGGCGCAAGCTTCCGCGATTACGACGAGCGGGCTTACATTCGCCAATTGCAGCGGGAGATGCGCTTATGATCGCGCTGGATACAACGCAATTAGCCGCCATTACCGGCGGAGTTTTGCTCGGGGACCAGGTTGCGGTGACTTCGGTCAGCACCGACAGCCGGCGTATTGAGCCGGGCGATCTCTTTGTCGCCCTGAAAGGGGCGAGCTTTGATGGCCAGGCCTTTGTCGCCGATGTCGCCAGCAAAGGCGCCGTTGCCGCTCTGGTTCACAGCCCGCAACCCGTGGAGCTGCCACAGGTGGTGGTGCCCGATACCACCATGGCGCTGGGGCAGTTGGGAGCTTGGGTCAAACAACAACTGAATCTTCCTTCGGTTGCCGTGACCGGCAGTGCCGGTAAAACCACGGTCAAAGAAATGATGGCGGCCATTTTGTCACGCCGCGGCAAGGTATTGGCCACGGCCGGTAACTTCAACAATGCCATCGGTGTGCCTTTGACACTGCTGCGCCTTGAAGCCGGGCATCAGTACGGCGTCTTTGAACTGGGTGCCAACCATCAGGGCGAAATTGCCTACACCAGTGGGCTGGTGCAGCCCGATGTGGCCATCATCACCAATGTGGCAGAGGCTCATCTGGAAGGCTTTGGCGATTTGCAGGGCGTGGCCCGGGCCAAAGGCGAGATCTTTTCAGCACTGAAACCCGGTCAGGTGGCCATTATCCCGGCTGACAGCGAGTTTACCTCCTACTGGCAAAGCCGTCTGACCCAGCAGCAGGTGATCACCTTTAGTCTGTCGGCAGAAGCCGATTACCAGGCGGTCAATGTGCAGCTGGACAGCCATGGCAATGCCGGCTTTGAGCTGGTGTGCCCGGCAGGGCGCCGCTTTATGCAGTTGACGTTGCCGGGCATGCACCACGTGGCCAATGCGCTGGCCGCTGCTGCCGGTGCCATCGCGCTGGGAGCCAGCTTGCAGGATGTGCAACTGGGACTGGCGCAAATGAGTGCGGTGCAAGGCCGTACCCAGGTGATCGAGGTTCGGCCGGACTTGCGCATCATTGATGACAGCTACAACGCCAGCGTGGGGGCGGTAAAAGCGGCCATCGACTTGCTGGTCAGCTACCCCGGGCAACGCATTCTGGTGCTGGGGGATATGGCCGAACTGGGCAGTGATGCCCGTTTGTACCACGAACAGGTGGGAAAATACGCAAAGGAGCAAGGGGTTAATCTGTTGTTCACGCTGGGCGTGCTATCACAGAGCGCCAGTGACTGTTTTAACGGTCAGGGACATCATTTCAGCGCCCGCCAGAACCTGGTGGAGCGGCTGATGCCTTTGTTAGCCCAGCAAGCCACCACTGTCCTGGTGAAGGGATCGCGCAGTGCCAATATGGAGCTGGTGGTGCAGGACTTGCTAGAACGTAGTCAGCAGGAGAAAACCCCATGCTAGTGTGGCTCGCCGAGTACCTCACACAGTACATTTCTTTTTTTAACGTCTTTAGTTATCTGACGTTTCGTTCCATTTTAGGGATCCTGACCGCTTTGCTGTTAAGCGTCTATCTCGGGCCCAAGCTGATTGCCCGGTTGCAGCGCATGCAAATTGGCCAAATGGTGCGCAACGATGGGCCGGAAAGCCATTTCTCCAAGCAAGGCACGCCCACCATGGGTGGGTTGTTGATCTTAGGCTCGGTGCTGGTCAGTACCCTGCTGTGGGCCAACCTGGCCAACAAGTATGTCTGGGTGGTGCTCTTTGTGCTGGTCAGTTTCGGCACCATTGGCTTTATCGACGATTACCGCAAAGTGATCCGTAAAGATCCGCAGGGCTTGATTGCCCGCTGGAAGTACTTCTGGCAGTCGGTGTTTGCCATTATCACCGCCTTGTTTTTGTACATGACCGCCGAACAGCCCGCTGAAACGGCCTTGCTGGTCCCCTTTTTCAAGGACGTAATGCCGCAACTGGGGCTGATGTTTTTGCTGCTCAGTTATTTTGTCATTGTTGGCACCAGCAACGCCGTCAATTTGACCGATGGTCTGGATGGTCTGGCCATCGTGCCGGTGATTATGGTGGCGGCAGCATTTGCGGTTATTGCCTACGCCAGCGGCAATGTGGTGTTTTCCGAGTACCTCAATATTCCGCATTTGCCCCATACCAGTGAGCTGGTGGTGCTCTGCTCAGCACTGATAGGGGCCGGAATGGGTTTTCTCTGGTTCAATACTTATCCGGCGCAGGTTTTTATGGGCGATGTCGGCTCGCTGGCGCTGGGAGCGGTGTTGGGGGTGATTGCCATTTTGGTGCGGCAGGAGTTGATTCTGTTCATTATGGGTGGGGTCTTCGTGATGGAAACCCTGTCGGTGATTTTGCAGGTGGGGTCCTTTAAGTTGCGGGGGCAGCGGATTTTCCGAATGGCACCCATTCATCATCATTACGAATTAAAGGGCTGGCCAGAGCCGCGGGTGATTGTGCGGTTTTGGATTTTATCGGTAATTTTTGTGCTGGTGGGTCTCGCCACCCTGAAGCTTAGGTAACAACGCATGCTGACGACTTGGCAACAGAAACGCATCGCAGTCTTGGGGCTTGGCCTGTCGGGTCAGGCCACGGTGCGTTTTTTGCTGCAGCATGGCATCCGACCGGTGTTGATGGACAGTCGGCGCAAGCTGGCAGGACTGGACAGCTTGCCATTGGATAAAACCGATGGTGTCTACCTGGGCGAGTTTGATGCCAATCGTCTGGCACAGATGGACGTGCTGCTGGTCAGTCCCGGGCTGGATTTGCGTCACCCGGCCATTCGCTTTGCGATGGCGCAGGGGGTTGAAGTTATCGGTGATGTCGAACTATTTGCCCGCTGCAATCAAAAGCCGGTGCTGGCCATTACCGGCTCCAATGGCAAGTCCACCGTCACCAAAATGGTTGAAGCCATTTTGCAGCACAGTGGCATCAAGGCGCTGGCGGCCGGCAACATTGGTTTGCCGGTGCTCGACGCCTTGCAGCAAGCGGATGCCGAGGTCTTTGTGCTGGAGTTGTCCAGTTTTCAGCTCGATAGCACCCACAGCTTGCAAACTCTCGCCAGCACGGTGCTGAATGTTTCCGCCGATCATCTGGATCGCTACCCGTCGATGCAGGCCTATTGCCAGTCCAAGCAAAGCATTTACCGGCATTGCCGGTTTGCTTTTTACAACCGAGCCGACCAGAACACCCAGCCGCAGCAGCGGGTCGATGCCG
>SKGJ01000231.1 GCA_007117525.1 Alkalimonas sp. | reverse complement strand
GTTGATGTTTGAAGGCTCGGCGGCTTTGTTGCTGACCCACCAACTGGCAGTCGGAGTGGAGTTTCGGCAAAAGCCCAATCGACTGGCGTTTGCCGATGAGCAGCACTGGCGCGATATTTTTGTTGCCTGGTTTGTCAACCGAAAGCTGTCAGTCACCGCGGCCTATGCCGACTTGGGCGATATCGCAGGCCTGCCATCGCAGCAAGGTTGGTATCTCTCTGTAGAAGGAAGCTGGTAATGAAAACACGACTCCTTGTTGCATGCGCCCTGCTGCTCGCTCTGGGCTGCAGCCAGACCCCAAGCCAAAGCCTGTACCAACAACTGGGTGAAGAAGCCGGCATCGCAGCCATCACAGATGGTCTCTTGCATCAGATTGAGCATGATCCCTTGATTGTCGGCCATTTTCGCGACACCGACATTCCTCGCTTTCGCCGGCTCTTGATCGAGCAACTCTGCGAGTTATCGGGCGGCCCCTGCCAGTACAGCGGTGCCACCATGGAAGAAAGCCACACCGGCCTGCATCTGACCACCCGCGACTTTGATCGCCTGGTCAATCATTTGATCACCGCCATGCAGCAACAAAAGGTGCCCTACGGCGCGCAAAATCGGTTGCTGGCGATGCTGGCGCCGATGTACCCGGAGGTCATCGACCGCTGATCAGCCAGTTTTAATCAGGCGGGCTGTTATTTTTCGGCTTAGGGGTGCGAAAATAAGCACCAACGGGAAAGCGCAGGCATGGGCAACCAGATAGGCTTTTAGCCAGGTAAGGACAAAGCCACTGAACCAGCCCAGATTCAGCAGCGTGAGAATGCCGGACATTAAAAAAGCCATAAAACCCGACATAATAAATGCAAAAATAAGGGCCTGAAACTTTGCTGGAAACATCGAATCTTCCGGATAAAAAAAAGATACTATACCGCAGGTCCGCTCGAACACAAGCCATGCCAGGCTTGTCAGCCAACTCAGGAGCCTGAAGTGATCCCTAACGCCGCTTTTCTTGATGCCGGTTCCACCGGTGATGCCGATTTAACCCCATTGCATCGTTTACCCATGGCATTATCGCTGTACCCAAGCACAGCGCCCGATCAGGTGGTAAGTCGTCTGCAGCAGCACCAGATTGCCATCGTCAATAAAGTGGTGCTGGATGCCGCCATCATCCGGCAGCTGCCACAGTTGCGCTACATCGCCGTCACTGCCACCGGCACCAACAATGTCGATCTGATAGCCGCGAGCCATGCCGGCATCACAGTGCAAAATGTTAGCGACTACGCGACCGCCGCCGTTGCCCAGCATGTGTTTGCCCTGCTGCTGCACCTGACCAATCAATGTGCCGCCTATCAGCAGACAGTGCAGCAGGGAAAGTGGAGCCAGAGCCCGCACTTTTGTCTGCTGGAGCATCCGATTCAGGAGCTTGCCGGCCAAACCATGACCATCGTCGGCTACGGGGTCCTGGGGCAGGCCACCGCAAAACTGGCTCAGGCGTTTGGCATGACGGTCTGTGTTGCCGAGCGGCCCGGAGCAACCCTCTGCCGTCCCGGACGCACACCCTTTCGTGATGCATTGACCCAGGCCGATGTGCTGTCATTGCACTGCCCACTAACCACCGACAACCAGCAGCTGATAGGTGCAGAACAGCTTAGCTGGCTTAAGCCCAGCGCAATTTTAATCAACACTGCCCGCGGTGGCCTGGTGGATAGCACCGCCTTGCTGAAGGCATTGCAACAGCAACAGCTGCAGGCGGCCGCTTTGGACGTGCTGGAACAAGAACCGCCCCCGGCAGAGCATCCTTTACTGCAAAGACCTCATCCACGTCTGCTGCTGACCCCGCATGTGGCCTGGGCCAGTCGAGCAGCCCGTAATCGGCTGATAGCCACGGTCGCCAGGCAGTTAACGCACTGGCTACAACAGCGAAGCGAAAGCAACGGGCCAACAACAAGCTGTACAGCCCGGCCAAAGTGACGCACAATACCGCTATCCAATGATTCAGTTTCACGAACTATGCGCTTTGTTTCATTCCTGCTGCTCACTCTGTTCGCTCAGGCCTCCTCTGCTTTGGCTGATGAGCCGGAGTTTCGCTCCGATCTGATTCGGCAAAACCCGGAACATTTTTTGGAGCAAGCCCTGGCTAGTCCGGCAGAAGGCTCCAGCAGTTACTGGCTTGAGCTTGCTTTTGCGCATCTTCGTCTGAGCCAAAGAGAGCCGGCACTAAACAGCATTGAGCGCGCCATTGGACTGGCTAGTTTACTGGACGATCACCCCTTGCATCAGGCCAGGCTTTATCATACCAAAGCTGAAATCTATGGCCGGCTTTACCGCAATACCGATTTGGGGATCGAGGCATTGCTTCAAGCCGTGCAATGGCTGGAACCTTTACAGCATGACCAAGCCCGCTTGCTGAAAACCGAAGTGTACGAAAGTCTGGCCCAGGCTTACCTGCAACAAAGTAACTACCAGGCGGCCATTCATTATGCGGAAAAAAGCCTGCAACAAGCGAACAACCCAGGCCAGCAGTTGAATTCACACTTCTTATTGGGTCGCTTGTTGCTGCAATTAAACCGCGTTGCCGAGGCTTTTGCCCATTTCAACCAAAGCCTGCAACTGGCAACCGAACTGGAAGCTGAGCATGCTTTTCCGCTGATTCAATTGCGCTATGGCATGGGTTACCAGCGTTTGGGATTACCAGACCAGGCGCTGGCGGCCTTTCATCAGGCCCGGCAAGGCTTTCTGCAGCACAGTATGGAGCGGCCTTACATCAACAGCCTGCTGCGCATTGCTGCCGTCGAACTGGAGCAAAGTCAACCCGATCCGGAACTCGAGTCCTCCTTACTGGAAGCCCTGCAGCGCAGCCGGCAACTCAACGACAACTACCTGATATCGAAAAGTAAACTGCACCTGGCTACCTGGGCACAGCAACAGCAGCAATTAGAGCGCTCCGAACAGCTGTTGCGTCAGGCCCTGGTGCTCACCACCCAAATGGGCAATCGAGAGCTGACACATCGCACCCAACTGTCATTGGCTGACTTGATGCTAACTCAAGACAACATTGAGCAAGCACAACAGCAACTGCAACTGATGCAGATGGATGCAACGGACAGCAATCAGGCGATGCACATTCGCTACCGGTACAGCGAACTGGCCGCTGAGTTAGCAGCCCAAAGCCAGAATTGGCAGCAGGCATACCACTACAGCCAGCTTGCCCGCGCTTTGCGCTTTGAAGAGCTGCAGGAGCAGTATCGACTGCGGTTGGATTACTTTCAGCCTTCATCACCCGAGGGACCTACTCAGCCACAACAGACAGCTAACTACTGGCTAGTCTGGCTCTTAGCCAGCATCAGCCTGCTGTTAGCAATCACAGTCTTGTGGAGTCGACGACAGGTCAAAGCATTGCAACGCCAACGTTCGCCGGCGCAGCTGGTGTACTCCCAGCAATGGGGCCAGTTCTCGGACAAGCTTACCGCACATCAACGTCAGAAATTACCGCTGCACCTGATGGCCATCACCGTACGTGGCTGCCAAGATTACAAACAACGCCACGGTGAACTTCAGCTGCGTCAGGCCTTGGTCAGTCTATTGCAGTACATGAAGATGCCCGAAGTCATACAACTTACCATTCACAGCGATGTGCTCTGGCTGGGTTTGCAATGCTCCGAAGCCCAAGCTGCTGAAGTGGAACAAGCCATTTTGCTGCATCTGCTGCAGCAACGAAAACAATTGCAACCGGCACCATTGTTGCAGAGCCTGCTACTGCCGCTGCATCCCTTGCTGGGTGATAACTTTGCCGCTTCGCACCTGCAGGCATTGCGCGAAGCGGTTTGGCTAAGCTGGCATTTGGCAGAGCAGCTTTGCCACCGTGACAAGCACTTGCACCTGCAACTCAAAGTTCAGGAGAACAGCCCTTGTGAGTGGTTGACGGAAAACCCCCGTCAGGATTTGCTTAATGCTCTGCAGCTGGGCAGTATTGAGCTTTGGCAGCAGGATCGGTTACTCAACCCCGCCATTACCGAGCTGCTGGATTAATTGCAAGTGGTTTGGCAGCGCAAAAGAGCGGCGCTGTCGGCTCTGTGGGCATTGCCACTCCAGCGCTACCGCCTGCAATGCCAGAGTCTCTGCCATAGAAGCTTTGTTGCCATAGCGTGGGTCGCCCATCACCGGGCGTCCCAACCCGGAAAAATGTCGTCGTATTTGGTGCTTGCGCCCCGTCAGTAATTGCACTTGCAACCAGCTTTGCTCTGGTTGCTGCTGCGATGACAGCAGAGAAAACCGGGTGATGCAGCTCTTGCCATCCAAAGGCGATGTTATCTCGCCCCTTTGCAGCACCTCATCAGCCAGAGTTCCCTGCACAGCCACATGGTAGGTTTTCCCCAGAGTACTTTGTTGAAATTGCTGACTTAAAACCGCTGCCGCTTTCGACTGATGGGCCAGCAGCACCAAGCCACTGGCCTCTCTGTCGAGCCGGTGCACCAGAAAAACCGGCCGCTTGGTTGCGAGTTCAGCCTGGCGCAGTAAAGACAAATGATCGCCCCACAAGCTGCCCTGCGACAGCACGCCGGCTGGCTTCCACCAGAGCGAGTAAGCACCGAAGTCTTGCAGCAATGCACTGGCAGCCACTTGCCGTTGCAAAATAGCTGCATCGTAGTGCAGCGACAGCTGTTGCCCCGGCAGCAGTGAGGTTTGCGCGCGGCGTAGTCGCTTCTGCTTTTTCCCTTGTTGCAACCAGACACAGCCCTTCACCATGGCGTCTTTCAGACGGCTTTTTGATAATTCCGGTACCTGCTCTGACAAAAAACGAATGGCTTCGGTTTTTTCGGTCACAGGCCAACTGCGGCTTAGCTTCGTCACTTCAAGGCTTCCAATTCAGCAGGGATTCATGCCCTTCCACTATACCTTGTATTGTATACCCAAGTGACTTCAAGATGCAGGCTTCAGCGGGATCATCTTGAGGTCACTTGGGTATATAGCAAGCAGAAAAGGAAGGACTAGCGATGAAGTATCTATTCAGTATTTTGCTGCTGATGGCCGCAATGGAGCTGGATGCTCAAGCAGCCAGCAGCACCACCCTGGAGCATCGTGGCTCGGATGCGCCTGACAGTCAGATGCAAGACGGTAGCTTGGTGACAGCTCAGAGCCACAGCACCGATGTTTGGTTTCACCGCATTGAGTTGGAGTTAAGTGGGGATCACAACAACAATGGCTTTTACCATCAGTTGTACCTGAAGTTTGATGCCGACACCAACCGCTCACGTCAGGCCGTCTGGGCTGAGTTCAGCCTGCAGCGCCCCGGACAAGCAGAGCAAATCTTTCATGTCAGTTCTATTTTTACCCTGCACCGGCAAAGCCGGCAGGACTGGTTTGCCATTGAAACGGTACTGGAGGACAACTACCCGACCGATTACTACGATCTGACCATCCGTTTGTTCGATGCGAATGATGGCTGGTTGCTGGCGGAAGTTTCCGCCTGGGACGAGCCCATCCTGGCCGATTTGCCACTGGAAGACTATCGACGGGATCAGCAAGTCATTGCAGTGGTTGAAAGCTATGGTGGCAGTTTTGGTATTCTGTCGCTGAGCGGGCTATGCTTAGTGCTTTACCGCTTACAACAACGCCGATGCCAGCTCAGCACCACCTGACCTTCACTCTGTTACTTGTCGGCTGCCTGACTGCCTGGTCAGTGGCAGCTGCCAACCTTCAGCTTCAGCGCAGCTCAGATGATAATGAACTGCGCTTTCACTACCACTGGCAACAACAAGGGCAGCTGGTGGAGCTTTCATTTCAACTGCCAAAGCAGAGCATGCAACAGCACCTTCGCGCCTATCGACGTTACTCCCCTGCGCTGGCCAACACCTACATGCGTCAGGCATTGCAACGAGCAAGAGCGCAACAGGCAACATCTGGCTTTGAGATCCGGCTTCCCAGCAGCGGATTTCCGCTGCCCTTAACCGTCGAAGGCACCGATACC
>SKGJ01000160.1 GCA_007117525.1 Alkalimonas sp. | reverse complement strand
GGCTGCAGCATCAAACCCAGAACCGAAGGGCCTGTGCTATCGGCTCAGCAACGGCAAGATCGCATCGAGCAATTGCAACACTTTGAGCTGACTGCCACCATGGGCATCCAGGCACCGGGCGACACTGTCAATGGCAGCTTGCACTGGCAGCAGCAAGGGGCAGATTACCAGGCCCGCATGACCAACTTCCTGGGCATTCGAATTTTCAGTCTTGAAAGCAGCGCTGGCCAGGCACAGCTGCAAGTGCGCGGCAAGGATTACCAGGCACGCAATAGCAGCGAGCTGATGTGGGCACTGACCGGCTGGAGCTTGCCGCTGGAAGAGATGCCGCTGTGGCTCAAGGGGCTGGCAGGTCAAAATGCCAGCGCCAAAGAATACGACGCACTGGGCCGCTTGATTGCCTTTGAGCTGCAGGATAGCAGCGGTTATCATTGGCACATTCGGTACCACAGTTTCTTTAACGATGCACTGGCACTGCCAAGGCGCATCGATGTGAAATCAACGGATCTGAGCATCAGACTGGTGATCAGGAACTGGCAGTTATGAGCCGGTCATTGTCACTTCCGGCCATTGCCAAACTCAATTTGTTCCTGCACATCACCGGGCAACGCGCGGATGGCTATCATGAGCTGCAAAGCATTTTCCAACTGCTCGATTACGGCGATACCCTGCATCTAAGCAGCCACAGCAGTCCAGAGCTGACGTTGAGCTGCAACCAGCCAGCTCTGGTCAACGACGACAACCTGGTGCTTCGAGCGGCCCGTTTGCTGCAACAACACACCGGCTGCCGTCAGGGAGCCCAGATCCAACTGGATAAGGTATTGCCACTGGGCGGCGGCATTGGGGGAGGCTCATCGGATGCTGCCAGCACCCTGTTGGCACTCAATCAATTGTGGCAACTGGGGTTAAGCCAGGATGAACTGGCTGGGCTTGGTTTGCAGCTTGGGGCCGATGTACCCATTTTTGTCCGTGGTCGCACCGCTTTTGCCGAAGGTGTCGGTGAAAAAATCACCCCCATCGAACTGCCCTCCTGCTGGTATCTGGTGGTGACACCCGATTGCCATATTTCCACCAAAACCATCTTTCAGCATGCTGATTTACCACGGAATACGCCCAAAGTCGGGTTGAATCAACTGCAGGAAATCGACTGGCGCAATGACTGCCAGGCTCTGGTCTGCCGCCTCTATCCGAATGTTGCAATCACCTTACAGTGGTTGTTAGAATATGCGCCAAGCCGCATGACAGGGACCGGAGCCAGTGTGTTTGCCGCCTTCTCTGATCGTTTGCAAGCGGAAGCTGCCTTGCGTGATATGCCCGCTTTCTGCAGTGGGTTCATCGCCAGGGGGGTTAGCGAGTCACCAGCCCTGACTGCACTGACCGCATTTCGGTAATGCGCCATTACCACCATCAGGGCCCTGCCACGCAGGGTCAATTTTGTTAACCGGACTCCAACTGCCCTGAGGATCCTACCGTGCCCGATATGAAGGTTTTTGCTGGTAACGCCGTACCAGAACTCGCGAACAAAATTGCCAGCCGGCTCTACATCAAACTCGGTGATGCCGACGTTGGCCGTTTCAGCGATGGCGAAGTCAGCGTGATGATCAATGAAAACGTCCGTGGCTCCGATGTTTTCATCATCCAGTCCACCTGCGCACCCACCAACGACAACCTGATGGAACTGATCGTGATGGTGGATGCATTACGTCGCGCCTCAGCCGGCCGGATCACTGCGGTATTGCCTTATTTTGGTTACGCCCGTCAGGACCGCCGGGTTCGTTCTGCCCGGGTACCCATTACCGCCAAAGTTGTCGCCGACTTTCTGTCCAGTGTCGGCGTGGATCGGGTGCTGACCGTTGATTTGCATGCCGAGCAAATTCAAGGGTTCTTTGATGTGCCAGTCGATAACGTCTTCGCCAGCCCGGTATTGCTGGAAGACATGCGCAAGCAGGATCTGCAATCACCGGTGGTGGTCTCCCCGGATATCGGCGGCGTAGTCCGTGCCCGTGCGGTGGCCAAGCTGCTGAACGATGCCGATCTGGCCATCATTGACAAACGTCGTCCAAAAGCCAATGTATCGCAAGTGATGCACATCATTGGTGATGTGAAAGATCGCGATTGCATCCTGGTCGACGACATGATCGATACCGGCGGCACGCTGTGTAAAGCGGCCGAAGCGCTGAAAGAGCATGGTGCTAAGCGGGTCTTTGCCTACGCTACCCATCCGGTATTCTCTGGCAATGCACCTCAGATTATTGCCAATTCGGTGATTGATGAACTGATCGTGACCGACACCATTCCACTGAGCGCCGAGATGAAGAAAGTGGCCAAAGTACGCCAGCTGTCACTGAGCGAAATGATGGCCGAGTGCATTCGTCGCATCAGCAACGAAGAATCGATTTCGTCGATGTTTGATTAAGTCACATCGACTGCAGACTAAAGGCACCTTCGGGTGCCTTTTTCAATTGCGCACAAAAAGCACCAGTGGTATCATGTCGCGCCCTTTTAAGGGGGCCTACGTCCCACAGTCTGGTCGCGGTCTGTGGAACCTTATGAATTACTGGAGAATACCATGTCTGACGCAATTTATACTTTAGATGCTGAAGTCCGGACTGACCTGGGGAAAGGTGCGAGCCGCCGCCTGCGTCATCAGGATAAAGTACCAGCCATCATTTACGGTGGTCACAAAGATGCTCTGTCAATCACTTTAGAGCACTCTAAGCTGTTAAAAGCACAAAGCTTCGAATCTTTCTACTCGCACATTCTGACTCTGAATGTCGGCAAAGAAAAGATCCAGGCCATCGTTAAAGATATGCAGCGTCACCCGTTCAAGCCAAAAATCATGCACGTCGATTTCCAACGTGTTGAAGCTGGCCAAGAGCTGCACACCACTGTGCCGCTGCACTTCCTGAACGAAGAAGTTGCCATTAAGAAAGGCGGCGTTGTGGTTCACGGTGCCAACGAAGTTGAAATCAACGTGCTGCCAAAAGATCTGCCTGAGTTCATTGAAGTGGATCTGACCAATGTTGAAATCGGCCAGACTCTGCACTTGTCTGATCTGGTTGCACCAAAAGGCGTTACCTTCACGCAATTGACCAAAGGCGAAGGCCATGACCTGGCTGTTGTTTCTGTCAACAAGCCTGCTGGTAAAGCCGTCGATGCCGACGAAGGCGAAGGTGAAGCAGCCGAATCTGCTGAGTAATGTCCCAGCCGATCCAGCTGATCGTGGGCCTGGCGAATCCAGGCCCCGAATACAGCCAAACCAGACACAATGCCGGAGCCTGGTTTGTTGAACAACTGGCACGACAAACTCAGACGTCGTTAAAACACGAGCCCAAATTTTTTGGTGACACTGCCCGTGTTCAACTGGCAGCACAAGACATCAAACTGCTTATCCCCACCACCTACATGAACCTGAGCGGTAAAGCCGTGCAGGCAATGGCTAATTTTTACAAAATACCGCCCGAACAGATTCTGGTTGTGCACGATGAACTGGCGTTGCCGCCGGGCGTTGCCAAACTCAAAGTCGGCGGTGGCCATGCCGGCCATAATGGTTTAAAAGACACCACAGCCCGCTTAGGCAACAACAGCAACTTTTTGCGGTTGCGGCTTGGTATTGGCCATCCAGGGGATAAACACAAGGTTACCGGCTATGTGCTAGGCAAAGCACCAGCCAGTGAACAATTATTAATCGAAGCCAGTATCGATGAAGCACTGCGTTGCCTGCCGATACTGCTAAAGGATGGTCTGGTCAAAGCGCAAAGCCGTTTGCACAGCTTTCAGGCCAGCTCCGCTTAACCGGCAGCACGGCGCTGCACTGGAATAGGACACTGTCATGGGATTTAAATGTGGAATTGTCGGTTTACCAAATGTTGGTAAATCCACCCTGTTCAACGCTTTGACCAAAGCCGGCATCGAAGCGGCAAACTTTCCATTTTGCACCATCGAGCCCAACACCGGCGTAGTCCCGGTGCCGGATCAGCGTTTGACCCAACTGGCTGAGATCGTCAACCCACAACGGGTGATCCCAACCACCATGGAGTTCGTTGATATCGCCGGTCTGGTCAAAGGCGCTTCCAAAGGCGAAGGTCTTGGCAATAAGTTCCTGGCCAATATCCGGGAAACCGATGCCATCGGCCATGTGGTGCGCTGCTTTGACGACGACAACATCGTGCATGTTGCCGGTAAAGTCGACCCAGCCGACGACATCGACACCATCAATATGGAACTGGTGCTGGCCGATATGGAAAGTGCCGAACGGGCCATGCTGCGGGTTGGTAAGAAAGCCAAATCAGGCGACAAAGATGCCAAAGCCGAGTTGGAGGTGCTAGCCAAGGTGAAGGCGCACCTGGAACAGGGCCTGACCCTGCGTCAGCTGGTGCTGGAACCGGAAGAAGTGGCCCTGGTGAGCTACATGAACTTCCTGACCATCAAGCCGACCATGTACATCGCCAATGTGACTGAAGATGGTTTTGAGAACAACCCCTACCTCGACATTGTGCGCGACATTGCCGCCAAAGAAGATGCCATTGTCGTACCGGTATGTGCCGCTATTGAGTCCGAAATCGCCGAGCTGGACGATGATGAAAAAGCCGAGTTTATGGCGGACTTAGGCCTGGAAGAGCCCGGTCTGAACCGAGTGATCCGCGGTGGCTACTCGCTGCTAAGCCTGCAAACCTACTTCACCGCAGGTGTGAAAGAAGTTCGGGCCTGGACCGTTGCCATTGGAGCCAGTGCACCAAGAGCCGCCGGCGTTATTCACACCGACTTTGAAAAAGGCTTTATCCGTGCTGAGGTGATTGGCTTTGATGATTTCATCGCCTGCAAGGGCGAAGCCGGTGCCAAAGAAGCGGGTAAGCTTCGGGTAGAAGGCAAAAACTACATCGTGAAAGACGGCGATGTGATGCATTTCCTGTTCAATGTGTAAGCAATTGGCGTGATTATCCACCATCCCTTGGCTGCTTTGGGTATAAAACCAGCAAACGGGCTTTGGCAGCCGGCATAATTTGCAAAAAACGGTTGACGCTGCCAAAGCAGATACGGATAATACGCGCCACTTGCTGAAGACAAGTTAACGTGGCTACATAGCTCAGCTGGTTAGAGCACAGCACTCATAATGCTGGGGTCGCAGGTTCGATTCCCGCTGTAGCCACCACTTCTTCTCTTCAGGTATGCTGCGGAAGTGGCGGAATTGGTAGACGCACTGGATTTAGGTTCCAGCGCCGCGAGGTGTGAGAGTTCGAGTCTCTCCTTCCGCACCAAGTGTACCAGGCAAGGAGAGACACTGCAGGGGTGTAGCCAAGCGGTAAGGCAGCGGGTTTTGATCCCGCCATGCCCAGGTTCGAATCCTGGCACCCCTGCCATTTCTCATTCTTCGATTGTAAATCCTTGTTAGGGGTGTAGCCAAGCGGTAAGGCAGCGGGTTTTGATCCCGCCATGCCCAGGTTCGAATCCTGGCACCCCTGCCATTCTCAGCAGCAAATCATCACTGAATTTCAATCTCATTGTATGTACCCCGCTTAGCCTGTGGCATAACGGGTTACCAGCTTTTTCAGCAAGCTACTTCGCCCGGCCAGCACCAAGCCCAATTGTCGTAGCTGCCTGACCAGTGGCCACCGGCTGCCAAAGCCCTGATAGAGTGCATCCATGCCGCTCATCATCAACCAGTTTTGCGGCTGACGGTGCTGCTGATAGCGTCTCAGTAGCGCTTGCGGCTGCTCGAGCGCAGCCACACCTGCTTGCTGCAACAACTGGCACAATAAGGCCGCATCGGCAAAGCCAACGTTCACCCCCTGCCCGGCCATCGGATGAATGGCATGGGCGGCATCCCCCACCAATACCAGCCGTTGCTGATAATAGGATAACGCATGCAAGCGTTGCAGCGGGAACCAAGTCGACCTTTGCACTTCAATGGTTCCCAGTTGCGCTGGAAAAGCAGCCATGATGGCCTGACTGAGCGCAG
>SKGJ01000222.1 GCA_007117525.1 Alkalimonas sp. | reverse complement strand
GTGCGGGCGGTATCGAGTGGGGTGGCCATGGTCATGCCATCGGCATCCAGCCGCAACTGCTCCAGCGGTACGCCCTGACAGCTGGCCTGGTTAAAGACCGTGCAGACGGCATCCATCGGCCCCAGTGCATGCTGCTGCAAGGATGCCGGCGGCAGCCACTGCGTCATCTGTACCGGGAAAGCAATCAGCAACAACACATAGGCTGCCATTGCCGGGTTAAAGAGGTTAAAGCCAAGGCCACCGTACAATTGCTTCACCATAATGATGGCAAAGGCCGTGCCCAGCACCACCAGCCACCAGGGAGCATAGGCCGGGATGGATACGGCCAGCAGCACTGCTGTCACCAGGGCACTGTGATCTTTTAAACGAGGCAAAATGGTTTTATCACGCAGCATCAGCACCAGGGCTTCACTGGCCCAGGCAGTACTAATGGCCAGCACCAGCTGCACCAGCACCCCATAGCCGAACAGGTAGCTTTGAACAGCAATGGCGGGCACAGCGGCCACAACCACCCAGAGCATCAATTGGCGGGTGGTTTTTTGATTGTGCTGATGCGGTGAGCTGGCGATGCGTAAACTCATTGCGGGTCAGTTTCCTTGCGTTTTTTTGCTTTGGCGCGGGCTATCGCAGCGGCAATGGCGGCTTTACGCGGATCCTCTGCTGCAGCCGGTGTTTCTGCCTGTTCATTGCTGTCGCTGGCAGCGGTGTCGGCAGCCGCTTCGGTTTGCTTTTTTGCCTTGGCGCGTGCTACCGCCGCCGCAATGGCGGCTTTGCGAGGATCCTCTACTACCGCCGGTGTTTCGACTTGTTCATTGCTGTCGCTGTCAGTGGTGTCGGCTGCCGTATCGGCTTGTTTTTTCGCCTGGGCGCGGGCTACCGCAGCCGCAATGGCGGCTTTACGCGGGTCTTGTGCTGGCGCGGCTGTTTCGTTGCTGTCGCTACTGGCAACTGTTTCAGCCGTTGCATCGGTTTGCTTTTTCGCTTTGGCTCGGGCCAGAGCCGCGGCGATGGCGGCTTTACGTGGGTCTTGGCTTGCTGCCTGAGTGGTCTTTGCAGGTGCTGCGGTAGTCGCAGGCTCAGCTTGAGGCTCCGGGCTTGCTTGCTGCGCTTTGGCACGGGCCAGCGCAGCGGTGACGGCCTGATCGTCGGTCTGACCTTGTTTGGCGGCACGTTCAGCGGCCAGCTGCTCGTTGCGACGCTGCCGCTCCAGCTTTTCGGTTTCCAGCCGGATTTTTCTTGCTTCAAAGCGTGCTTTGGCCTGTTCGGCTTTTAACGCTTCACGTTGCTGCTCGCGGATTTCGGCTTTGGCCACCCGGTAATACTGCACCAGCGGTATTTCGCTGGGGCAGACATAGGCACAGGCGCCACACTCAATGCAGTCGGCTAAGTTGTACTCGTCCAGTTTCTCGCTGTCTTTGGCTTTGCTAAACCAAAGCAGTTGCTGCGGCAGCAGGCTGGCCGGACAGGCTTCGGCACAAGCAGTGCAGCGAATGCAGGCCATTTCCTCGCCTGCGGCAGGCAGTTCGTTGCGACTGGGGGCCAGAATGCAGTTGCTGGTTTTAATCACCGGCGCCGACAAGTCGGGTAGGGCAAAGCCCATCATTGGACCGCCCATAATCACCCTTTGTTTGCGCTCGGGCTGAAAGCCGCAAAAATGCAGCAGATCGCTCACCGGCGTGCCCAGTGGCACCCAGAGGTTGCGCGGTTGTTGCAAGGTATCACCGGCGCAGGTGACCACACGGGCAATCAAAGGAATGTCGTCCAGCACCGCCTGGGCAATGGCAAAACAAGTGCCGACATTGAACATCATGCAGCCAATATCAATAGGGCGACGGCCATTGGGCACTTCCTGCCCGGTCAGCAATTGAATCAGTTGCTTTTCACCACCAGAAGGGTACTTGGTGGGTACCACGCGCAAAAACCAGTTGTCCCGGCCGCCGATGGCGTGCTGCATCGCTTGAATCGCCTGAGGCTTGTCATCTTCAATCGCAATCAAAACAGCCTTGGGCGCCAAAATGTGCTGCAGGATCTCAATGCCCTGAACGATGGTTTCGGCCTGCTCCTGCATCAAGGCATCGTCGGCACTGATGTACGGCTCGCACTCCACGCCATTAATGATTAAAAACTCCACCGGTTGTTGCACGGCGGATTTTAAACTGGTTGGAAAGCCTGCACCGCCCATACCGGCAATGCCTGCTTGCTGGATCCGTTCAAGCAGGCTGGCTGGGGTCCACTCGGCGGGGGTGAGGGGGCTGCGCTCCCGCCACTCGTCCAGGCCATCTGGCTCCAGCACGATGCTAAGCTCTGGCAAGGCCGATGGGTGAGGGCTGGTGTGTTCTTGTACCGCGAGGATCAGGCCTGAAGTTGGTGCATGCACCGGCACCGACATCGAGCTGTCTATCTGCGTTAAAGGCTGACCTTTCATCACATGGTCGCCTTTTTGCACCAGGCAACTGCCGGCCACGCCAATGTGTTGGCGCAATGGAAGGTAGAGTCGGTCTGGTAACGGCAGGCTGTCGATGCCTTTTTTGCTGAGCGCGGCTTTACGGGTAGGTGGATGGATCCCGCCGGGAAAACTCCACAGCTGTCCTGCAGCAATTTTATCCAATAACGACTGCATTAATCGGCCTCAATCATTCGTACTGGGATGCTGTTAAAATCCCATTTCCAGCGCTCCGGGGTCTCAGGCAGCGGGATCATGTCGATGCAATCCACCGGACAGGGCTCGACACAAAGATCGCAGCCAGTGCACTCATCGGCAATCACTGTATGCATTTGGCGGGTTGCCCCGACAATGGCATCGACCGGGCAGGCCTGGATGCATTTGGTGCAACCAATGCACTCGTCTTCCCGAATAAAGGCGACTTTCTTCACCGCATTTTGTGCTTCTTCGTGCAAAGGCTTGGCTTCAACCCCCATCAAATCAGCCAGCTTGCGGACGGTGGCTTCACCACCGGGTGGGCACTTGTTGATGTCGTCGCCGTTGGCAATGGCCTCGGCATAAGGCCGGCACCCGGGATAGCCACATTGACCGCACTGCGTTTGCGGCAACAAGTCGTCTATTTGTTCGACCAGTGGATCACTCTCCACCCGGAAACGAATGGCGGCATAGCCGAGAATTGCGCCGAAAACCAGCGCCAGCGCACCTAAAATTAGTAAAGCAGTGGTGATCATCAGCGTGTCACCAAACCGGTAAAGCCCATAAAGGCCAGCGACATCAAGCCTGCCGTTACCATGGCGATGGCGGCGCCGCGAAAGGCCACCGGCACATCGGCCGCTGCCAGACGTTCACGCATGGCGGCAAAGAGGATCAGCACCAGCGAGAAGCCGGCGGCAGCGCCAAAGCCAAACACCAGTGATTGGACAAAGTTGTAGCCAGCATTGACGTTGAGCAAGGCGACACCAAGTACTGCGCAATTGGTGGTAATCAGCGGCAGAAAGATCCCCAGCAAACGGTACAGTGTTGGGCTGGTTTTGTGCACCACCATCTCGGTAAATTGCACCACCACCGCGATGACCAAAATAAAGCTTAAGGTCCGAAGGTAGAGCAAATCGAAAGGGGCCAGCAGGTAGTGATCCACCAGGTAGCTGCAAACCGAAGCCAGGGTCAGTACAAAGGTGGTTGCCAGCGACATGCCGATGGCGGTTTCCAGCTTGCCGGAAACCCCCATGAAAGGGCAAAGCCCCAAAAATTTCACCAGCACAAAGTTATTGACCAGCACGGTACTGATAAGCAGAAGTAAAAATTCGGTCATAGTGTTCAGGTTACTGACGTAAGGGCGCTATTATGCGCTGAAGCCAGCCGGATAACAACCGACAGCCAGTAGGGTTATCCGTTGGCTGTCGGTGAAAAGCCGGTTTTAAAGTGGGTTGGGTTTACCGATGTAATAGCCCTGACAGCCATCCATAAACAAGGAGTCGAGCATGTGCTTTTCTTCCTGGGTTTCAACCGACTCGGCAAAGACACTGACGCCGATGCGATGTGCCAGATCGATCATTAGCCGCAAGAAATATTGGTTGTTCTTGTCGTCGTCGATATGGCGGGTGTAGCTGCCATCCATTTTAATATGGTCTGGTTTCAGTTCGCGGAAGAACTTGAAGGACGTAATGCCAACGCCAAATTTTTCTACCGTGACTCTGGCACCAGCACGGTGCGCCATATCAATAAAGCGCTTGCTGGTTTTCAGGTTTTGTTGCATACCAAACTCGGTGACTTCAAAAATAAGTCGGGATGCAATGGTGGCATCTTTCAGCAAACGGCGCTCCAGCCAAATGACAAACTGGTCATCGTGCACGGAGCGGTTGGATAAATTGAGACCGAAATACTGATCCTGCAGGTTTTTGTTTTTAATGGTGGTCAGGGCCGTTTCGATGATCAAACGATCCACGGCAATAATCCGGTCCAGTTTTTCAGCCATCGCCAGAAAGGAAGCTGTTGGCAGCACCTGATTCTCCTGGGTTTTAAAGCGGACTAAAATTTCTGAGTAAGCATTGCCGGTTCGCTTGGCGGGTTGAATGCTTTGCGCCAGCAAGCTGATGCGATTGTTTGCAAGCACATCATCAATTACATTGCGCCAGTTTTGATTGCCATAGCCATAGCTTGCGGTTTCCAGGCCTGCCGACTCTTTTTGCAAATGCCAGGCATTGGCTTGTTTGGTTTGAGCCAGGCTGATGGAGGTATCAGCAATGGCCAGCAGCTCGCCCAAAGCGCGGCCATTTTCGTAGCTCACCAGCCCGGTGTAAGCGACGGACTCCAGCTCCGCAGTTTGCTGATACTGATTCAGTCGGCTCTGCAACTGGACGGCAAAGTTTTCTGCCTCTTTGGCGGTGACTCTTGGCAACAAGATGCCAAAGTCTGAGCTGTTCAAACGGTACAACTGTGCGCCACTGTAGGAGCGCACCAACTTATCGAGAATGGCACAGACTTCCTGAATGTATTTGTCGCCTTCCTGATAGCCACGGGTTTGGTTTAAGCTTTGCAGCTCAGTACATCGGGTGATGGCAAAGATGCCGAAGTCGACTTTGCCATCCTGAGTCAGCTGTTCTTCATAGTGCTGAACAAAGCGGTTGCGGTTGGGTAAGCCGGTGACGGTATCTTTGTAGGCATCCTCTGTGACCTGGCGGGCATTGGCTGACAGCTCACTGAATTTCTTGACGGTGCTTTGAGCCAACTGCTCCAGTTTTTCAACGGTACCTGCAAAGCCTTCTGGACGAAGCTCAATAGGGATGGATTCCGATGGCGCCTGAGTAAGCTGCTCGATCAGCGTGTTCAGTTGATGGCTGCTGCGTTGAAAACTAAAGCGTTGCAGCCAGAATAGCACAGGCGCCAGCAGCAAGCTTATGAGGAGAATTAGAGCCAGGCTATGTTGCAATTGCCGGTTCGTGGCTGCCAGCAGATCACTGTGGTTGTATGTAAAACGAAGTTGTAAGCCGGTAGCAGGATCTTGAATGCGCAAGCTTTGCGGCTGCCAGTCTTGCCAGTTTAGCAGGGCAGCGGTCAGTCCGCTATCCCGGCTTGGGTTGTTGAACTGAAATAAGGAGGTGCCATTGGCATCACTGATAACCAGCTGCTGCAGTGCTTGAGTTTGTCGTAAGCCTGAGCCCAGTTCTTCTGCATCCTCGTCCGAGGTGCCGACCAGCAGTTGCTGCAGCAGCCTGCTGGTTTGTCGCTCTGTCTGTTCCACCTGATTGCTGAAAGCATTTAAGTGAAACATGGCTATCAGAGCACTTAGCAGCGCAGCAAAAAGCAACTGGATAAAAAGAAGCTGTAACATTGTTTTCATCGGCTAACCACCTGCATCAATTTAATAGCGTTGTCGGATGCGTCCGTGTGGAAGAATGACGTATAGATATCCAAGTGAAAGCCTCATCGTTAGGACACCCTTTTTAGAGTTCACTTAGTATAGTTATAGTCCTTTGCCCTGAATTAAAGCAAAAAATTGTGCAAAAATAAATCTTTATCGAAGAATTTAAAGATGAAAGCCTAATATTGGGGGGCAGGATATAGAGTCTTTTGTATGGCTCCCCAGGTTGGGCTCGAACCAACGAC
>SKGJ01000031.1 GCA_007117525.1 Alkalimonas sp. | reverse complement strand
TTGATAAACTGCCTGATCAACCCACTGACGGCGCTGCATCAGGTGCCCAATGGTGCCCTGGCAGAAGCCCGCTTCGAAGCCGAGCTCTGCCAGCTTTTTACCGAGTTTTGCCTGCTGGCAGCCGCAGCCGGTTACCCACAGCAAGAAGCCGCAGCCTGGCAACAGCTGCAACAGGTGATCACCAACACGGCCAGCAATCGCTCGTCCATGCTGCAAGACCGCTTGGCCGGACGGAAAACCGAGCTCGACTTCATCACTGGTTTTGTGCTGCGCGAGGCGCGCCGTTTTGAGCTGTCCTTACCGGCTCACCAACAGTTGTATCAGGCCTGTTTGGCGGCAGGCTTTTGATAGACCGCCACATTCTGGTAGCCTTCGTCTTTTAACAACAAAGCTTGCATCCGGCTCATCACACCTTGATCGCAATAGAGGTAATAGGCTTTATCCTGCGCCAGCTCGCCAAACTGACTGGCCAGCTTGTAAAATGGCAAGGCCAGCACCGAATGACCAGCCACCTCAAGCGGAGCCTGCTCTGCTTCATCTGGCCGGCGAATATCCAGCACAATGGCATCCTCAGGCATGGCCTGCACCGTTTCAATGGTGCTCACTTGCTGGCTGGACTGGTAGTCAATGGTGCGGATATCCAGAATTTTGGCATCGGCAATTACCTGCGCCAGCACGGCTGGGTCGAAGCGTTGTTCGCAGGCCTCCACCTCAGCCAGTTTCGCTTTTACTGTGGGCTTGTTGGAAATGACACCACAGTACTCAGGCATGCTGGCTGCCATATCCTCCACCCCAATCTTACGGGCAATGTCGATAATGTCCTGCTTGTCGTGCGCAATCAAAGGCCGCAGGATCAACATCGGAGTGACCCTGTCGATCACATTGAGGTTGTCCAGGGTTTGACTGGACACTTGTCCGGCGCTTTCACCGGTGACAATGGCCGGGATCCCCAACTGCTGAGCCAGCTCAGCGGCAGCCCACATCATCATGCGCTTGAGCACCACGCCCATCAGGCCGGTATCGGATTTTTCCAGAATTTCTGCCACCACTGGGGCAAAGTCCACGCTGATGAACTTCACTTTGTGCGACAGACTGTATTTTTGCCACAGGTAGTAGGTGATTTCCCGCACCCCGGTTTCGTGGGCTTTGCCACCCAGGTTGAAAAACAGGTAGTGGGTCCGCATGCCTTTTTTGATCATCAAGTAACTGCTGACCGCAGAATCAAAGCCACCGGAAATCAGCGACAACGCATCCGCCTGCGAGGGCAACGGAAAACCACCAAGGCCGGAATACTGCGCCCGCACCATCATCAGTTTGTCTTTGCGGATTTCCAGCTGCACCGTCACGTCCGGCTTTTTCAGCTGCACCCGGGCCGAAGGGACCTGCTGGTTTAAACCACCACCGATGTATCGCTCCGCCTCGGTTGAGCTAAAAGCATGGTCGCCAGAGCGACGAATACGAACACAAAAGCTTTTGCCACGAATTTGTTCAGCGAAAACCGGCAAAGCTTGCTGGTAAATATCGTCCAGACTGGTAAAGCTACTGGATTGCATCTCAGAAAATTGCGCAATGCCAGGAATACAAGCCAAGCGCTCAATCAATAAAGCGCGCAGCTCAGGCGTACTTTGCTCAAGCCTGACGGTGATGTGATCCCAGTGCGAAACGATGACAACGTTTGGCGTACACTGCAATAAAATGGTTTTCAGGTTTTGTTGCAGCAGCTTGGTCTGGCGCTTGCGCACCGACTTGCTTTTGATGGTGATTTCAGAGTGCAGTTTGATAATAAATTCGAGCATTGCCGGGCTGTTCTAACCAATAAAGCCCGGCAGTATACCTGAATTGCATGCAGGTGACGACTTTCCGCCTCGCGTCAGTTTTCCAGACTGATTGGATCCGACTCTTTCGCTTGCCCCTGCATGATAGAAATCTCAACCCGTCGATTACGACGCCGGTTCAACTCAGTAGTGTTCGGTACCAGAGGTCGGGTATCGGCATAGCCGACCACCGCCAACCGGTTCGGATCGAAACCGGGGGCCTTCAGCATCTCGGTCGCCACCGCCACCGCGCGTTTGGCCGATAAGTCCCAGTTGTTGTCGTGCAACTCGTCGCGGATCACCGCATCATCGGTATGACCGGTCACAGTAATTTCACCAGGAATGTCGGCTAATAAGCCTCCAATTTGCTGAATGATGGGTTGAAAGCGTGGCTGCAAAAACGAAGAGCCGGATGGAAAAGAGCCATTTTCACGGATGCGAATAATGATTTGCTGCCCAAGAGACTCCAGCTCAATGGCACCATCCAGGATTTGCTGCTCCATCTGATCGGCGATACGCTTGACCAGCTCATTGACTTCTTGTTGCTGGGCAGCGGCTTCGGCTTCACTTTCGGACACTTCGTCATCCATGCTGACCGACAAGCCGCCGGTCTGATCCTGTTGCTGCTCTTGCCGGCCACCGGCCGAGTCTTCTTCCCCAGCTTGGAACTCAATCATCTGCTGGGTGATTTCCATGGTTTGTTGTTGCAAGGTTTCAATCGGCGTTGGATCAGGGCGTCCAGGACGAAACTCCAGCGCAATCACACTGGTGCCCTTGGGAATGTCTTCCACTTCAATTTTATTTTGCACACCAAAAGCAAACTTCATCGAGCCGGCAATTTGTTTAAATTTCAGCACATCCATCTCTGAAAAGGCCAGCAACAAGACAAAGAAACACATCAAAAGTGCCATCAAATCCGCAAAGGTGCCCATGTAGGCTGGCAGACCTTTCGGAGGGCATTTACACTCTTCGGTCTCATCTCTCATCACATCTAACCTTCTTCGACCGCGACGTCCCGTTTTCCTTGCGCAATGTAATTACGCAGCAATCCTTCAATCACTTTCGGGTTTTGACCATCCTGAATGCCTAAAATTGCATCCAGAATTAATTGATTGTTTAATTTTTCCTGATCGTTGCGAAGCGCCAGCTTATCGGCAATAGGGATGGCAATGACATTGGCAATAAAGGCACCGTACAAGGTGGTCAGCAAGGCCACCGCCATCGCCGGCCCAATGGCTTTGGGATCATCCATATTCGACAGCATCGCTACCAAGCCGATTAACGTCCCGATCATGCCCATCGCCGGCGCCACATCACCTAAGCTACGAAAAATGCTGATGCCTTGTTCATGACGCTTTTCGGTCAGGCTGATGTCTTTCATCAGGGTGGCCCGAACCACATCGCCATCATGGCCATCCACCAGCATATTGATGCCTTTTTGCATAAAGACATTGGAGATTTCGGCTTCTTCCAGCGCCAGGAAGCCCCCTTTACGGGCCGAGTCTGCCAGTTGCACCGCTTGCTCAATCAGCTCTTCGGCTTCTTCAATTTTGAACATAAAGGCTTTGACCACGACCTTGCCTGCGCCGAAAAATTGCCCCAATGGAAACTTGGTAATGACAACAAATAGAGAGCCGCCGACCACAATCAATATGGACACGACGTCAGCAAACATGATGGGATCACCAGAGCTGGCCAGAATCATAGCCATGATCACAAAACCGATAGCGCCCACCAGACCTATGAGTGTTGCTAAATCCACACCTGACTCCCCGCATTGGACAAATGATTGAGCATTCTTGCTTTTATCTTAGCCGATAGCTGTTTATCGACAAAGTAAAACAAAGCTTAAATTCACTTTTGCAGTAAAAGCAGTTCAAAAGACGTGGTTGATTCGCCATAATAGCGACCTTAAGTGGCAAAGGCCTGGCCTGGTACGAGGAAAGCATGTCGAAGAAAAAAAGCGATCTGAGTCAGTTTGAACAACAGCTGTCCGAGCTGGAACAGATTGTCCAGCAACTGGAGCAAGGCGATTTGTCGCTTGATGAGTCTTTGAAGCAGTTTGAACGTGGCATCCAGCTATCACGCCAGAGCCAACAGCAACTGCAACAAGCGGAGCAGCGTGTCAGCCAACTGTTGCAAGACGGCAGTGACCAGCTGGTCCCTTTTGCCAATCAGGACGATGAACCGGCGTGAAACCAGAATTTCTAACGCAGGATCAAAACCGGGTTGAGCAGTTCCTGGAACAGACTTTAGGTCAACAAAGCAAGGCCGCCGCCTCTTTGCATCAAGCCATGCATTACAGTGTTTTGTTGGGTGGTAAGCGCATTCGTCCTTCTCTGCTTTACCGCTGTGGCTTGATGCTGGGCGCCTCTATGCAGGATTTGGATGCACCAGCCGCCGCACTGGAAGCCATTCATTGCTACTCGCTGATTCACGACGACCTGCCAGCCATGGACAACGATGCACTGCGTCGTGGCAAGCCAACTTGCCACATCGCCTTTGATGAGGCGACCGCTATTTTGGCAGGCGACGCCATTCAAAGCTTAAGCTTTGCTATCATCAGCCAACACAGCTATCAGCAGGTCTCACCGCAGCAAGTGTTGTCGATGGTGCAAAGGCTGGCTGAGGCCAGTGGTGTTGGCGGCATGTGCGCCGGGCAAGCCATTGATCTGGCGCACACCAATCACGACTATACGGCAGAGACGCTCGAGCAGATGCACCGCCTTAAAACCGGGGCCTTAATCGAGTGTGCTATTGAGCTGGCCTGGCTCGCCAGTCCCGGCGAAAAACCAGCAGAACATTTGAGCGCCCTGCGTCGCTATGCCAGCTCTTTGGGCCTGGCATTTCAGGTTCAGGACGACATATTGGATATAGAAAGCGATACCCAGACACTGGGCAAACCCCAAGGCTCCGATCACCAAGCCAATAAAGCAACATACCCGGCCTTGTTGGGGCTGGAAGGAGCCAAGCAAAAAGCACAGCAGCTGTATCAGGATGCACTGGACGCGCTAAAGCAACTCCCATATCCAACCCATGAATTACAAGCGCTGGCGCACTTTTTAATTGTGCGCAAGCATTAAAACAAAGGCAGATGCATGACCGTTGAGATAGACAACTACCCTTTGCTGGCTCAGGCCAACCTACCGCACGAGCTGCGGCAGATCCCGCAGGAACACTTGCCCAAACTGTGTCATGAGCTGCGGGACTTTTTACTGAACAGTGTCAGTCAAAGCAGTGGCCATTTTGCCTCCGGTCTTGGCACGGTTGAATTAACCGTGGCCCTGCACTACGTCTACAACACTCCCTTTGATCGACTGGTGTGGGATGTCGGCCATCAGGCCTATCCGCATAAAATCCTGACCGGAAGGCGCGACCGCATGAACAGCATCCGGCAAAAAGACGGCTTGCACCCTTTTCCTTTCCGTGAAGAAAGTGAGTACGACACCCTGAGTGTCGGGCACTCCAGTACCTCCATCAGCGCAGCTCTGGGCATGGCTTTGGCTGCTCAGGCTGAGCACAGCGGACGCCGGGTGGTTGCGGTCATTGGCGATGGTGCCATTACTGCAGGCATGGCCTTTGAAGCTTTAAATCATGCCGGTGAAACCAAGCCTGACATGCTGGTGATTCTAAACGACAACGACATGTCCATTTCCGAGAATGTCGGTGCTTTAAACAAATACTTCGCCCGCATTTTATCCGGTAACTTTTACACCAACCTACGGGAAGGCGGTAAAAAAATCCTTAGTGGCGTTCCGCCCTTGCACGAACTGGCCAGTCGGGCAGAAGAACACTTTAAGGGCATGGTGACTCCGGGCACTTTTTTTGAAGAACTCGGCTTCAATTACATCGGTCCTATTGACGGCCACGATGTGCTCAGTCTGACCGATACCATTCGCAATATGCGCGGTATGAAAGGGCCTCAGCTGCTGCACGTGGTCACCAAAAAAGGCAAAGGCTACCATCCGGCAGAGCAGGATCCTATCGGTTACCATGCGGTCTCCAGGTTTGATCCTAACAGCAGCAGCCTGCCGGCGAAAGCCGCTGGCAAGCCAAGCTTTTCCAATATTTTTGGCCGTTGGGCTTGTGATATGGCCGAACAGGATGAGCGCTTGCACGCCATTACCCCAGCCATGCGTGAAGGCTCTGATCTGGTTGCATTTTCCAAACGCTTTCCAAAACGCTATTACGATGTTGCCATCGCTGAGCAACATGCAGTCACCTTAGCGGCCGGCCTGGCCATTGAAGGCCTAAAACCTGTGGTCGCCATCTACTCGACCTTCTTGCAACGCGCTTACGATCAACTGATCCACGATGTTGCCTTGCAAAACCTGGATGTGCTCTTTGCCATTGATCGGGCTGGTGTGGTCGGCCAGGATGGCCCAACGCATCAAGGTGCTTTTGACATCAGCTTTTTGCGCTGCATTCCCAATATGGTCCTGATGGCACCAGCCGATGAAGCCGAATGCCGGCAGATGCTCTACACCGGCTATCAGCACCCCGGCCCTGCAGCGGTTCGCTACCCACGCGGTCAGGGCTCAGGCATTGAGCCGGCCACAGACATGCAACTGTTGCCTCTGGGCAAAGGACAGCCACTGCGCCAGGGCAGCAAGATCGCGATTCTGGCCTTTGGTCCTTTGCTGCAGGCCTGCAAAGGCGTGGCAGAGGCGCTGGATGCCAGCCTGGTCAATATGCGCTTTATCAAGCCATTGGATGAAACCTTGCTGCTGGAGCTTGCAGCCAGCCACGAGTTGCTGGTCACCGTGGAAGATGGAGCCGTTCAGGGGGGAGCGGGTTCAGCCGTCGCTGAAGTGCTGCTGGCCCGGCAACAACGGTGTGGCTTATTGACGCTGGGTTTACCGGACCAGTTTATAAAGCACGGCAGCCAGCAAGAAATTTATCAGGAGTTAGGCTTGGACGAAGCCGGAATTTTGCGGCAGATCCAACAGCGCTTGTCGAACGACCCAGCGTATACCTAAGTAACTTCAAGCTTGAACAACCGCAGTCAGGGATCAACTGCCCTGACTGCTCTCGCTACGCTGGATGCTGAAATGCGCCAGGCCTTCGGACAGCAACTGCTCGATTTGAGCCTCAATATGGACCGACTCTTCAAACTCAAAAGCATCGACCTGCTCGTCAAATATCAGGGTTGCCACACCGTCTTTTCCTTCATGCTTGACCCGATACAAAGCCATTTCAGCCAATTGCAGGGACAACTCCCAGTTCATCAACTGTCCGCCAATTAATTGCAATGGAAAAACGGAATAGCCAATAGAGCAACTCAAATGAATGGATTGTCCATCCGGCAAGCTGTATTGGGTTTCACCGATCTGCGCATGCAGCTTCAGTGCAAAGTCCCACAACACATCCGTATGAATATCACGCAGCACCACTAAAAACTCTTCACCGGCATAGCGCACTACATAATCCGAACCACGGCTTTCACGCAGCAGCACCGCACTGATTTGTTGCAGCAAACTATCGCCGGCACTTTGACCATAGAGATCATTGATCGATTTAAACCCATCCAGATCCAAATGGATTAAAGCAACACACTTGCCTTGCTGTTGCAAACTCTGCCGGTTACGCTGGTAGTGCTCGATGTCTTTTGGCAGTTGCTCGAACAGGAAACGACGATTATGCAAGCCGGTCAAGGTATCCTTGTACACCAATTGTCCCAACCTGGCATTCAGGGCATTCAATTGATTGTTGCTGTTTTCCAACTCTTGAGTTCGCTGCCGGACCAGGCGCGCCAGCTCTAACCGTTGCTGCACATTGTTACGTCGAATCAACCAGAAAACACCACCCAATATTAAACTGACCAAAGCAAACCAGAGTACCTGATAGATCCAGGTTTCATCAAAGCGCCGCGGTACCACCAACTCAACCTCACTGCTCAGCGCTTCGGCCCAGGATTGGTCCTGCTGCCGCACCTGCACCTCAAAGCGATACTGGCCGGGCAGTAAATTGGTGTAAATGGCCTCACGTCGACTACCAACCTGTTGCCAATGCTGATCAAAGCCATGCAAGCGATAACGAAAGTTCAGTGAAGGGGCATTAAAAAAATCCAATGCGGTATAGTGAATGCTCAGACTGCGATCATCCAGCGACAGCACCACCCGCTGTTTGCCCTCCAGCAAGTAACTGCGCTGGCCGGTTATTTGTTGAAGTACAGGACGAAAGTCCGGGTTAGACCGACGCTGAAAGTAACGATCTATAGCCACCACACCTTGCAAGCTTGGAAACCAGAGCTGGTCTTGCCAGAGTGCAATTTTGGCGTGTCCCGCACCATTGCAGCAACGTCCAGGGGTGGTGCCCAGCTGACGCTGATAAGGCGTCAGCAACTGCTCCGCTTGAAAAGGCTCATGACGAAATTGCACCAAGGCTTCCAACGACAGCCGGAAAACACCTTTTAAGGTACTGAACCACAGTTGTTGCTCCGCGCCATCCATCAGCATGGCCACCACTGGACCATAAGGTAAGCCATTGCTGTTATCAAACTGACGCCATTGTGAGTCTGGGTAACGAATAAAGAGGCCATCGTCCAGAGTGCTGACCAATAAGGTTTCATCCGGCAACACCTGCAGTGCCAGAATGTAGCTGTTGTACAAAGGAGTGGCAATGCCCAAACGCTGCAAGCGGTTCTGTTGCAATTGATAGAGACCCCGGGTAGTGCCTATCACTTGGTACCAATCACGATCCTGCAAGGTGGTGACATGACGGGATTCCAGTTCACGGTTAAAAGCAAAGGGCTGCAACCCCTGTTCTGCCCAGTAATGCAGGCCGGCAGAGCCACCAATCCAATGTCCTCCGGCCTTACGTGGCTGAATAAAGCGAACCGTACTGCCATTGAGCTCTGAAGCGAGCTGATTAAAGTCGCCCGTCTCTGGCGTAAACTGATACAGACCACCGTCCATTGCTAACCACCAGGCATCCTGAGCAAAGTGCAGATCATGGATGGTTTGGGTACCCATTTTAGTCGAGTCCAGCAAAGTATCAAACTGCCCCTGACTGTCGAGATACCCCAAACTGCTTTGGGTGGCGACAACCAAGCGTTGCTCCGGGCTCACCGCAATCGAGCGAACTACCGGATCCTGCTGCCCCTGTCCCACCATTCGCCGTACGTGCCCAGCAGAAGCCCGGAAAATGCCATTGCTGAAGCTTGCAAGCCAGATATTCTGATCTTTGTCTTCAAAGATGTCATAAAACCAGGGGGCCGTGCCTAATTCTGCAGCCCCGATCTGTTGCCAGACCAGTCCCTGATGCCGTTGATGCAAGCGGCTGTAGCTGGAAATCCAGTCCGAACCCTGGCTGTCCCTGAAAATACGGTAAATGGCGGTGTAATCTTGCGGTAAATCTGGACAACGCACCACTTCACCCTGCTGGTTCAGCCGGTAAATGCCCTGGTCTGTTGCCAGTAATACCTGCTGCTCCAGCAAAGCGATGTCGTAGATGGGGTTTTGTTGCAGCTCAGTTGGCAACGAAAAAAACTGCAGCTCATCCTGACGCAGATCGTAGCGAATCAGCTGCTCACTGGTCGTTAACCAGACCAGATGGCCCTGACTTCGCAACTGACGTACCGGCTGGCGCACCGCTGGCACCCGACTAACCTGGCCGGCTTTGATACGAAACAACTGCTCGGCAGCGACCCACAGCTCACCAGGCTGGACCTCAGCGATAGCCGTCACCTCGCTGAGAATATTGAAACGCTCAAAGCTCAGCTGCACCGGATCGAGCCGACTTAACCCTGCTTTGGTCCCAACCCAAAGCATGCCCTCACTATCCGTCAATAACTGAGTAATCGCATTGCTGGCCAACTGCCGGTGTTGTTGATGGGTAAAATTATCGAAGCGGTAACCATCGAAGCGACTCAGGCCATACAAGGTGCCCGCCCAGATATAGCCTTGCTGATCCTGTGTCAGAGCCCGAACAGAGTTCGATGCCAGGCCGTTGGCAGTGTCCCAATGACGAATGTCGTAATCATGCAACGAGGGCTCCATCGCCTGAAGCGATGCACTGAACAAGACAACAAGCCAGCACCACTTCAGCATGATTACACTCCCTTAATACAACCACCAAATTAAAACGTGCAATACCGCACAGGCCATGAGACCGGCAACGATATCATCGAGCATTATGCCATGGCCGCCGCCGACCTGCTTATCCAGCCAGCGAATGGGCCATGGTTTTACAATATCAAAGAAGCGAAACAACACAAAGCCCAGCAACAGATTAAGTGGGGTTAAGGGAACCAACAGCATAGTGACCGCCAGTCCGACCATTTCATCCCAGACAATGGCACCGTGATCATGCACGCCGGCATCACGTGACGCCACTTCGCAGACATAAATACCCAAACCCCAGGCCAGCAGCACAATCAGCAGGTACCAGCCAACAGGCAACAGCAACAATAAGGCCACCAAAGGGACAGCAGCCAGGGTACCAAAGGTACCTGGTGCTTTGGGCGCCAGACCAGAACCAAAGCCCAATGCCAGCAAGTGCTGCCATTTTCGTAGATTAAAGGTGCCGTTCATGACTCAAAATGCTCAAAGCCACGGTGCTCATAAGCAAAAGGCTCTTGACCGGCTTTAAGCTCCAACTTACCTGCCGCACCCGTAATACGGCCAATGCAGGTCACTGGCACCCCATAGGGCGATAGCAGCACGTCCAACATGCTCTTTTTGTTTTCAGGCACGGTGAACAGCAGCTCATAATCCTCGCCACCCGATAGTGCCAGCGATAAGGCAGTGTTGCGATCGCAGCTGTCTTTGAGAGCTTGAGAAAGGGGCAGACGCTCCACATCCAGGCTGGCGCCAACGCCAGAGCGATGCATTAAATGCTGAATATCGGAATAGAGTCCATCGGACAAGTCCATCGCACTGTTGGCGACGGTCCGCAAAGCCTGGCCTATCGCCAGCCGGGCAGTTGGGTAGTGAAAGCGCTGCAAAATATGCGCCCGGTGCTTTTTGCTCACTTCCACCTGGCCCTGACAAAGCCGTAATCCGAGCCCGGCATCGCCTAAAGTGCCGGTGACGTAGATGTAGTCGCCAACTGCTGCGGTACGACGAGTCAGCATCTTGCCATGAGGGACCTGACCTTTCGCCACCACGGTGAAAGTCATAGGGCCGCGGGTGGTATCCCCCCCAACCAGCTGACAATCGTAATAATCCGCGGTTTCACTCAGGGCAGCGGCAAACGCCTGCAACCAGGCATCCTCAACCTTCGGCAAGGTCATGGCCAGCGACAACCAAGCAGGCTCTGCCCCCATCGCGGCCAAATCACTGATGTTCACCGCCACAAGCTTATGCCCTAGAGCTCTGGGATCCACATCCGGGAAAAAGTGTGTGCCGGCGACCATGGTATCGGTGGTTACCACCAAATCATAACCTTCGCGCAGTTGCAACACAGCACCATCATCACCAACGCCCAACAAGGTATCGGCACGGGCTCTGCCGGAATTGGCAAAGTAGCGCTGAATAACTTCGAATTCACCCATTACAGAAAAAGCCGGCTGCTTGAGCCGGCTGTCCTTTAGTTTGGTCGTAGAGTACGAGCCGCTTTGTCCAGGATGCCATTGACAAATTTATGGCTATCGTCAGCAGCAAAGGATTTAGCCAGCTCAATGGCTTCGTTGATCACCACCTTGTAAGGCACATCAACCCGGTACTTCATTTCATAAGCCGAGACCCGCAAAATGGCTTTTTCGACCTGGTCAATCTCATCGAAAGGGCGATCCAGATAGGGGGTCAACAGCTCGTCCAGGTTTTGCTGGTAGCTGACAACACCGCGTAACAAGTCCTGAAAGTAGGCGACATCCAGTTGCTTAACATTGTTCTCCAGCAACAACTGTTGCTCGATTTCCTGAATGTTATTCTGACTGAGCTGCCAGCTGTAAATGCCCTGCACCGCTAACGCGCGTGACTTACGGCGTGCATTGGGTTTCATTCAGACACCCTCACAGCTGTTCAAGCAAGTTGACCATTTCCAACGCAGACAAAGCAGCTTCGCCACCTTTGTTGCCTGCTTTGGTACCAGCACGTTCAATGGCCTGCTCGATTGAATCGACCGTCAAGACCCCAAAAGCCACCGGCAAGTCTTGCTGCATCGCCACCTGACCAATGCCTTTGGTGCACTCGGAGGAAACATACTCGAAATGAGGGGTGCCACCACGAATCACGGCTCCCAGCGCAATAACAGCATCGTACTTTTTGCTGGCGGCCACTCGCTGCACCGCCAAAGGCAGTTCAAAGGCACCGGGCACCCGTATCACGGTGATGTCTTCATCCCGGACCTGGCCAATCCGCTTCAGGGTGTCCACGGCACCTTGCAGCAAACTTTCTACAATAAAGCTGTTAAAGCGTGCGACTACCAACGCAAACTTTTTATTCGGGGCAGTCATGCCTGCTTCAATTACCTGCATTTTGCAGCTCCAATTCATGCTAAAATCATCAAAATTGCCGCGTATAATACCACAACTACAGCAAAGCCGAAGCACAATACCGTGCTTTACTCACTGACGTAATCGACCACTTCCAGTCCAAAGCCCGATAAAGCATGGTATTTTTTCGGCTTGCTCAGCAAACGCATTTTACCTACCCCTAGGCTGGCCAGAATTTGTGAGCCCACCCCAACGGTGCGGGATGTCCCCTGCCATGGAGCCGATTTTGGCTGCTCGCCTTTGTCTTCGGCTTCAAACGCTTGCACCATCCGAACCAAGGCATCCGGACTTTCATGTTTGCCAAGCAGCACCAAAACACCGCCTTCGTCAGCAATGCGCTGCATGGCCTGATGCAGCGGAAAACTGCGATTCGCGGCTCTATCCGCCAACAACAAGTCGCTGAAGGTGTTGTGCAGATGCACCCGAACCAGGCATGGTTCTTCCGCCCGGATTTCGCCTTTCACCAGAGCAAAGTGAATTTGGTTGTCGATAGTATCGCGAAAGGTCACCAGCTCAAAATCACCGACATCGGTGCTCAGCTGACACCGAGCGACCTGCTCAATGGTGGTTTCGTGCAAATTGCGGTATTCAATCAGATCGGCAATGGTGCCCACTTTGATGTTGTGTTTCTGGGCAAATTTTTCCAAGTCCGGCCGTCTGGCCATGGTGCCATCGTCATTTAAAATCTCAACAATCACCGCAGCAGGCTCCAGGCCAGCCAAACGGGTTAGATCGCAGCCCGCTTCGGTATGACCGGCCCGAATCAAGACCCCGCCATTTTGTGCTTTTAACGGAAAAATATGACCAGGTTGCACAATGTCGCTGGCTTTGGCATCACGCGCAACCGCGGCTTTGACAGTCCGGGCCCGATCGGCGGCGGAAATGCCTGTTGTCACGCCCTCAGCCGCTTCGATGGAAACGGTAAAGGCGGTACTAAACTGGGATTTATTGCTATCGACCATCAGCGGCAAGTTCAATTGTTTGCAGCGTTGCTCGGTCAGCGTCAGGCAGATCAGGCCACGACCATGAGTCGCCATAAAGTTGATGGCCTCTGGCGTGACGTATTCTGCCGCCATCACCAGATCTCCCTCATTTTCCCGATCTTCATCATCCATCAGGATTACCATCCGCCCCTGACGGATGTCTTCAATAATTTCAGCGGTACTGTTTAATTGCATAGAAACCTTCTGTGATGACTCTTGATAAAAAGAAACGCGCCCGCTCAGATAAAACCACGGGTTCGCAGTAATTCGGAACTGACAGCACTTACCGGCGCATCCTGTTGCAGCAACCGCTCCAGATAACGTGCCACCAAATCGACTTCAAGGTGCATGAATGCCCCCGGCCTTAGCTGCTGAAGCGTGGTTACCAAAGCAGTGTGCGGTACTATGGTAAGCCGAAATGCATGCTGCTTGATTTCATTAACGGTCAGACTGATACCATCGACCGTGACGGAGCCTTTTGTTGCAATGTAACGGCTGAGCTCCGCTGGCATGGCAACCCAAAGCTCCCAGCTATCGGCTTTTTTCTCGATGCTTTGTAACGAGGCAATGCCATCAACATGGCCGGCGACCAAATGGCCACCGAGACGACTGCTGGCCAGCAGTGCTTTTTCCAGATTGACCATCTGGCCTGGCCGGTACTTGCCAAAGAGAGTGCGACTCATGGTTTCTGCTGATACATCGGCCCGAAACGCACCAGCTTGCAGCGCCGTTACCGTCAAGCAGACCCCATTGCTGGCGATGCTGTCGCCCAGCTTCACGTCGGAAAAGTCCAACTGCTCGCAGGCAATCCACAGTTGCATGCCCTGCCCCTGCCGGGTTGCAGAGCGAATGGTCCCTACCGCTTCAATAATTCCAGTAAACATTGGATCCTCAGTTTTCCAATCCGGCAATCAGCCTGAGATCAGTCCCCAGCAAGCGAACATCCTGCCAGCGCAGCTCAATGGCTTGCTGCAGACTGGTTAACTCTGGCATGCTGACCAGGCTCCGGGCCTGATCGCCTAAAATTCTGGCAGCCTGATACAGCCATAGCTCATCGACCAACCCAGCTTGCAGCAGGCTTCCTGCCAAGCCGGCACCGGCTTCTACCCAGAGCAGATTCAATTGCTGTTCGGCCAGTGCAGCCATCAAAGCTGGCAGCTCAAAACCAACAGTCGTGCATGGCAGCCGCAGCGCCGTGGCACCCGCCGGAGGCTGGTGACTGCTGCTTTGCGGATAGACCATAACGATAGGGCCGCTTTGAGCGAACAACGGCTCCTGCCCGGTCAATCGCTGCTGGCGGTCCAGCACCACCCGCACCGGTTGACGCACCTTGCCATCGTGCAGCTTTGTGATGAGCTGACTGGCTTGTTCCGGGCGAACGCCAAGACGAGCGCCATCGGCCAACACCGTGGCTGCCGTAGAGAGCACAGCACAGCATTGAGCACGTTGCAGCTGCACATCGGCCCGGGCTGCTTCGGAGGTAATCCATTGACTGGCGCCATTTCGCAGTGCCGTTTTGCCATCCAGGCTGGCCGCCAGTTTCAAACGAACAAAAGGACGCTGCCGTTCCATCCGGCTTAAAAAACCTGGGTTCAGCGCCCTGGCACAGTCCGCCATCAAGCCCAGCTCCACCACAATGCCTGCAGCGGTTAAAATGGCCACACCCCGTCCAGCGACCTGGGGGTTGGGATCCTGCATCGCGATGATCACCCGCCGCACGCCGGCCTGAACCAAGGCTTCTGCACAAGGCGGGGTTCGCCCGACATGACTGCATGGTTCCAACGTCACATAGCAATCAGCACCACGGGCCTGGTCGCCAGCCTGCCGCAGCGCCACCACTTCGGCGTGAGGGCCTCCTGCCTGATGATGGTACCCTTCTCCGACAATCTGGCCCTGCTGCACCAACACAGCCCCGACATTGGGGTTGGGCGAGGTGGTGTAGCGTCCCAGTGCTGCCAGCTCAATTGCCCGGGCCATAAAGCGGTTGTCTTGTGCCGAAAAGCTCACTGCTCATCTCCCAAGCGGGCGATGGCCTCACCAAATTCACGAATATCTTTAAAAGAGCGATAAACAGACGCAAAGCGGACATAGGCCACTTTATCCAGCTTGACCAGCTCATCCATAATCAGATTCCCCAGCAACTGGCTGCTCACTTCCCGCTCCCCGGTTGCCCGCAGCTGAGACTTCACCTTGTTGATCAGCTGCTCGGTTTGTTCGGTTGCCACCGGACGCTTTTCCAACGAGCGCAACAAGCCACTGCGAAGCTTATCTTCGTTAAACGGCTCTCGGGAACCATCGCGTTTGACAATGCGCGGCATCACAAGCTCAGCAGATTCAAAGGTAGTAAAACGTTCATGACAGGCGCCGCACTCACGCCGGCGCCGCACCTGATGGCCATCGGCTACCAGGCGAGAATCAATCACTTTGGTGTCATCTTTACCGCAAAAGGGGCAGAACATCGGCGTCAATCCTCTTTAGACCTGTCCATGGCAAAATGGCCGCTATTGCGGCCATTTTAGCATGAAAATCAGATCTTAGGCATAGACGGGTAGACGAGCACACAGCTCAGAGACCTGAGCCCGAACCCGGTCAATCACCGACTCATCGCCCATGTTGTCCAAAATATCACAGATAAAGTCGGCGACCAGCCGTGCTTCAGCCTCTTTAAAACCCCGGCGGGTAATGGCCGGTGTACCGATGCGCAAACCACTGGTTACAAATGGAGAACGCGGATCATTCGGCACTGAGTTTTTATTGACCGTGATGTGCGCACGTCCCAAGGCCGCATCAGCGTCCTTGCCGGTGATGTCTTTGTTGATCAAATCCACCAGGAACAAATGGTTTTCTGTACCACCGGAGACGATGGTGTAGCCGCGCTTGATCATCTGATCGCACATGGCTTTGGCATTGACCACCACCTGCTGCTGATACACTTTAAACTCGGGCTCCAATGCCTCTTTAAAAGCGACGGCTTTGGCGGCAATCACATGCATCAAAGGACCGCCCTGGCTGCCTGGGAAGACTGCCGAGTTCAGTTTTTTCTCGATAGCTTCATTGCTGCGCGCCAGGATCAGACCGCCACGAGGACCAGCCAGTGTTTTGTGGGTGGTGGTGGTGACAACATCGGCAACAGGCACCGGGTTTGGATACAAGCCCGCGGCAACCAGACCAGCCACATGCGCCATATCAACCAGCAGGTAAGCGCCAACTTTATCAGCAATAGCACGAAAACGCTGCCAATCGACAATGCCAGAATAGGCAGAGAAACCAGCAATGATCAATTTAGGCTTGTGTTCCAGTGCCAATTGCTCGGCCTGGTCGTAATCAATGACGCCGGTTTCCGGGTGCAAACCGTATTGCACCGACTTGTAAAGCTTACCAGAGGCACTGACAGTGGCACCATGCGTCAAGTGACCGCCGTGGGCCAGGCTCATACCCAGAATAGTATCTCCTGCTTCAAGCAGGGCTAAAAACACCGCCGAGTTGGCTTGAGAGCCGGAGTGTGGTTGCACATTGGCGTAATCGGCACCAAACAACTCTTTGGCACGGGCAATGGCCAAGTCTTCAACGATATCGACATGCTCACAGCCACCGTAGTAACGCTTGTGAGGATAGCCTTCGGCGTATTTGTTGGTCAATTGCGTGCCCTGAGCCTCCAGTACGCGCGGGCTGGCATAGTTCTCAGAGGCAATCAGCTCAATATGAGCTTCCTGACGGCTGGTTTCATCGGCTATTGCCTGTGATAAAGCTGGATCGTAGTCGGCAATCGTCATGGTACGCTTTAACATAGATTCTCCTGCAGCGCTGTGGTTAGGCATGGTGCAACGTTAGGCTTAGTGCAACCTTCGGCTCAGTACAACCTTAGACCAAGCCCGAAATGCCGCCTATTCTACCCGCAAAAAGGTTCGGATGCACCCAGATTTTGGCCATCTAAACTTCCGAAAAGCCAGCAATGGCTTTTCTGTGCATAAATCCGCACAGCTTCGATGCACCGCTTGCATGATGCACGTCTTGCATTTATCCAGCAAACCACTAAACTACTGTATATATAAACAGCCAAGCGATAAATATGCAGCGCAAAATCATTCATATTGATTTGGATTGTTTTTTTGCAGCCGTGGAGATGCGCGATCAACCCTCCTTACGCCAGCATCCGATTGCCGTGGGAGGCTCTGTCGATGCTCGTGGTGTCATTGCAGCCTGCAATTATCCGGCTCGTGCCTTTGGCGTTCGATCAGCCATGCCAACAGCACGAGCGCTAAAGCTCTGTCCGCAGTTGCAGCTGATACCAGGGCGCATGCAGGCCTACAAAGAAACCAGCCAACAGGTGATGGCCATTTTGCAGCAATACAGTGATCGCATCGAGCCTCTGTCGATGGATGAAGCCTATCTGGATGTGACCGGTAGCACTTTGCATCAGGGCAGTGCCACCCGGATTGCCACAGCCATTCGGCAGCATATTTGGCAGGAAACCGGCTTAACGGCCTCAGCCGGCGTGGCTCCCAACAAATTTTTGGCCAAAATCGCCAGCGATGAGCGCAAGCCCGATGGTCTTTTTGTGATTTGCCCGCATCAGGTGACGGACTTTGTCGCCCGATTGCCGGTTGAAAAAATCCCTGGCATCGGCCCAAAAACAGCGGAGCGCCTGCATGCTTTGGGCGTATACCACTGTCCAGATCTAGCCAAGGTTCCCCTGCCCCGATTGATTCGTCAGTTTGGCGCTTTTAGCCAGACCTTACTGGAGCGCTGTCAAGGCATCGATCATCGCCCCGTTTGTGCAGAGCGGGTTCGCAAATCGGTTGGGGTGGAACAGACCTTTGCCAGTGACAAACAGAGCCTGCAAGACTGCGAGGCAGAGCTTCCTGGCTTGCTCAGCACCTTGCAACAACGACTGGAGCGTCATCAGGCAACAGACCAGGTGCAGAAGGTGGCGGTAAAACTAAAGTTTGCTGACTTTCAGCAAACCACGGTTGAGCAACAAATCCCAGCGACCGACGCAATTGCCATTGGCGCTTTACTGGTTACCGCCTGGCAGCGCGGACAAGGACGAGGGGTCCGTCTGATGGGGTTGCAGGCCGGCTTGGCTCAGGCTGAAACAAAGCAGCTGGAACTGGGACTTTAGGAGCTGTTGAACAACAAAAAACCAGCGACAAGCGCTGGTTTTTAATGCTGAGCCTGGTGCATCAAGCAACGACAGTGACGTTGTCGGCTTGAGGACCTTTTTGACCATCAACAACCTGAAAGGTGACTTGCTGGCCTTCCACCAAGGTACGACGACCGGTGCCGTTGATGGCACGAAAGTGAACAAAAACATCTTTGCCGCCTTCACGTTCAATGAAGCCAAAGCCTTTGTCTTCGTTAAACCATTTGACGGTACCGGTAATTAAATCTGACATAGCACTCTCTTACATTTGCATTCAACTGACCAGCACGCTGGTCAAGGTGGTCTTGTCATCAGACTGTCCTGGTCGATGAAGCCAAGGCTTCACTCAATCGCAAGACCCACCCGACAACGCAACAGGTGGTCGCTGATGTTTTGCACCCTACCGACACAACCCGGCAAGGCGATGGCAACCCACTGCAGCAGTTGCCATAAAACCAGTGTAGCACCGAACCTGCAAAAAGTTGTGACGGCTTTATGATTTTTTCTTGCGCGGCACTGGAATATCGCCATCATCCCCCCGCTCAAACAGAGGGCGGACTGCCTTGGGTGTCGCTTTGGCTGAGGCGGGCCCTTTCGTTGCCGGCCGACGCTTCACTGCTTTGCCGGCATCGGTTTTGGCTTTACCAGTTGCAGTCACTGAAGCGGAACTGCCATCAAAACGGGCAGGCAGGCTATCAATGACAGCAAATTGAACCGGCTGACGAAAAAAAGCTTCCAACTGCTGCAAACTGCCCCAGTCTTTGGGTCCGACCAAAGAAATGGCTTGGCCTTGCATGCCAGCACGGCCAGTCCGCCCGACCCGGTGCACGTATTCTTCGGCAAACTTAGGCAAATCAAAGTTCACTACATGGGATACCTGCAGTAAATCCAGCCCCCGGGATGCCACATCGGTGGTGATCAACACCTGGGCTTTGCCACTGGCAAAGTCCTGCATCACCGCATTGCGTCGGGTTTGGGTTAATTTGCCGCTCAGGCCGATGGCCTTAAAGCCCAGCCCTTCAAACCAGGCAGGCAAACGTTCGGTATCAGCACGGGTGGCGGTAAACACAATGACTTGCTTTAAAGTTTCAGCATCTTTTAGTAAATGCGCCAGGATGGCTTCTTTGTGGCTCAGGTTATCGCACAGATAAAAGTGCTGTGCGATATCGGCATGCTGCTGATGCGCATCGTCGGTGGTGATCCGGTGCGGCTTGCGCAACAATGCCAAGGCCAGCTCATTGACGTCAATGTGATCCAGGGTGGCAGAAAACAACAAGGTCTGACGCAAGCGATGCGATGCCGCTTTGTGAATGGCCATCAGCTCTTTCGCAAACCCCAGGTCCAGCATGCGATCGGCTTCGTCCAGGATCAACATCTCAAGTCCCTGCAAAAACACCGAGCGGTGACTGAGGTGATCGCAAAAACGCCCCGGTGTAGCGACAATAATCTGCGGCTGGCGTTTCAGCAGTTTTTCCTGATCATTGAAATTTTCGCCTCCCAGAATGAGGACGGCCTGAATTGGCGTATTGGCCACCAGCAAGCGAAGCTGGCTGTAGACCTGTCTGGCCAGCTCACGGGTAGGCGCCAGTATTAAGGCACGAGCATCCTGACGAGACAGCGGCTTGCTGCGAAGCAAGCGCTGCATCATGGGCAACAGGTAAGCCAGTGTTTTGCCGGAGCCGGTGCGGGATGACACCAACAGATCTTTGCCCGTTAAAACGGCCGGAATGGCCTCTTGCTGGACTTCAGTCGGCTTGGTAAATCCAAGGTGCTGCATCGAGCGCAACAAGCGCGGATCCAGCGCCAGTTCGGCAAAAGGCGTCATTGATTACTCCACTGTGGCAAT
>SKGJ01000075.1 GCA_007117525.1 Alkalimonas sp. | reverse complement strand
GAATAAACTGGAAGTCTTCGCGCCGGCTGCGCGAAATCTCACAAGGATCGCCCCACAGGTCGCCCTGCTGCTGCACCCGCTCCGCCAATTTGAGGCTTCTGGCCGGACCATTCTCAACCAAAGCGGTGTACGGTCCGACCGCTCGGGCAGCGTGTCCGGTCAAAGTGGCAATGGAAAACAACTGAGGCGTGACTTCATTCAGCGCTTGCTCACGCAGATGCGACAGCAAATCCGCCAACACCAGGCGACCTTCGGCGTCGGTGTTGCCAATCCGCACCCGAACCCCGGCGTGGCTGGTAATAATTTCATCGGGAACAAAAGCATCTGAACCAATGCTATTTCGAACGGCACCGATTTCAGCAACCACCTTAATGCCTTGAGGTTTGAGTCCAGCCAGCGCCATCATAATACCAGCCACTGCTGCACCGCCGCCTTTATCACGGCTCATACCGGCCATGCTGCCACCAACTTTGAGATCGGCGCCTCCAGTGTCGTAAACCAGGCCCTTGCCGGCCAGCAGCAAGGTTTGAGCAATAGCACCTTCTGGCGTATAACTTAACCTGATCACCGCCGGGTGATGCCGCTTCACCGCCAACGAACTGCGCGCGACTGCCATCATCAAGGGGTAATCACGTTGCAAAGTTGGCACATCGGTCACCACCTCGACCTGGACCGCGCTGCCGGCAAAGGCTTGCTGGCAGTAGGCGGCAAAGTTCAAGGCACTCATTCGCTCCGGCTCAGTGCCGGCCAGATCGCGCGCCAGGCGCCGGCCAGCCTCTATTGCCATCAGCTCATTGGCCTCTGTGGCGCTAAGGCAACTGAACCCCAGCTTGACAACAGGCTCAAGCTTTTCTTCGCCAACGACCTCCCGGCCTTCCAGTGGCTGCCATAAGGCCTGACACATCGCCAGATAACTGACCGCAGCAGCTTGCTGAAACACAGCCGACTCCACCGGCTCGGTCCAGACCAGAGGTGCTCTGGCTCCCATCTCTTTCGCCAACGCGATAGCGCCTTTAGCCGCATCGGCAAAACTGCGCACATCGTCGTAGTCACGGTCAAGACTTCCCACCGGGGCCAGAATCAAGCGCTGGCCAGGTACATCCGGACAGAGCAGCGCGGTCAGTTGTTGGCCAACGCGTTGATCGCGCTCGGCCGCCTGCTCAAGTTGCGGCTGCAAAAAATCCAGTTCGGGATGGGCAAAATTTGAAGCCAGCACTATCAATGCATCGAAGGAGGGATCAGTAAGGGCCTGAGTAAGCTCAGGTAAGGCATCAAGCTGCGGATAAGACATAATGGCTTCCGTTTAGGTTAAAAGGCCATTATTTCGGAAAATAAAAAGCAGAACAAGCCAGCACGCTCTAAAAGCGGCACGCTGCTGGCAGTTCTGCTTTACGCTCTTCTCTGCAAAAAGGTCGGTTAAATGATTTTATTTTCCTGCCAGAATTGCTCTTTTTTCATTCTGGCCTGACGTTTTTCACAGGGGTTGTCGCAATCACAGGCTTTCTCAATGCCCATGGCGCCCAATCCACCGCAACTGCCACTGATGGCCTTACGCTGCACCAGATAGCCGATGGCCATCGCCACGACCACCAGCAACAAAACACCAAAAGTGAGTAAAAATGTAGTCATCATTGGGCACTGCCTCCAGTTTCCAGATAAGGTTGAAAAGCGTCACTCACCAGCTCATCGTAGCCTTGCTCGGTTCGCACAATCAGCAACGCAGCTATGCCATGACGGTTGGCAAACTGCAAAGCCTCCTTGGCATCCATGATCATCAGAGCAGTGGAATACCCATCGGCGGTCATGCAAGACGGATGAATCACCGTGCTCGACACCACCCGGCTTTGGATCGGACGTCCCGTGCGTGGATCCAGGATGTGGGACAAGCGCACCCCATCCTCTTCGAAGTAATTGCGGTAATCACCCGAAGTTGCCAGCGCCATATCACCTGGCTCTATAATGCGCTGTACAGCACGGCCAGCGGCATCGGGCTGCTCAATGGCGATGCGCCAGGGGCTACCGTCGGGTTTAGGCCCTCGAGCACGGATCTCCCCGCCAACCTCCACCAGATAAGCGTCGAAACCTTTGGTATCAAGCAGATCGGCTACCCGGTCAACCCCATAGCCTTTGGCGATGGTGGACAGATCAACTGAGACGCGGGGATCGGCTTTGCTCAGCCAGAGACCATCCAGCGTCAACTTGTCGATACCAATGTACGGCAAAACCGCCTGGTACTGCTCGGTACTGGGCGATTGGGTGATCCGTCCCTGAGCGCCAAAGCCCCACAACTCAACCAGTGGACGGATGGTAACATCCAGCAAGCCCTCGGTAGCCAGACCAATCCGAATCGACTCTGCAATAACCTCGGCGGTCGGCTCCGACAGCAAAAACGGTTGGGTGCTGTGCCAACTGTTAAAGCGCATCAATTCTGACTGTGGAATGTAGGTCGACATCAGCTGATTGACCAGCTCAAGCTCGGCATCAATCTCCGTTTGCAACGCGACCAAGTCGACCGACTGATCACCGGCGAAAATGGAAACCACGTAATAGGTCCCCATGGTCTGGCCATGCAAACGTTCGGGAACCAGCCGCTCCTGCTGAACCGGGCTGCAAGAAACGAAAATGGCCAGCCCAAGAAGGGCCAGCCAGACTTTGTAATGCACTTTCAACATAGGAAAGAATTAACCACCGAAGTCATCAAGCATGATGTTTTCGTCTTCAACACCCAGGTCTTTCAGCATGTTGATGACGGCTTTGTTCATCATTGGCGGACCACACATGTAGAACTCACAATCTTCTGGTGCTTTGTGGTTCTTCAGGTAGTTCTCATACAACACATTGTGGATGAAGCCGGTGTAGCCTTCCCAATTGTCTTCCGGTTGAGGATCCGACAGTGCTACATGCCACTCAAAGTTGTCATTCTCAGCAGCCAGCATGTCGAAGTCTTCCACATAGAACATCTCTCGGCTGGAACGGGCACCATACCAGAAAGACATTTTACGCTTGGACTTCAGACGGCGCAGCTGATCGAAAATGTGCGAGCGCATCGGTGCCATACCAGCACCACCACCGACAAAGACCATCTCAGCTTCGGTTTCTTTGGCGAAGAATTCACCAAAGGGACCAGAAATGGTCACTTTATCGCCTTCTTTCAGGCTCCAGATAAAGGACGACATTTTACCGCATGGCAGTGACAGGTTGTTTGGTGGCGGCGTAGCAATCCGCACGTTCAGCATGATGATGCCTTCTTCTTCCGGGTAGTTCGCCATGGAGTAAGCACGGATGGTTTCGTCATCCACTTTGGACTCCAGGCTGAAGAAGTTGAAGCGCTCCCAATCGCCACGATACTCTTCTGGAATATCGAAGTCTTTGTACTTCACATGGTGTGGTGGCGCTTCAATCTGAATGTAACCACCGGCGCGGAATGGCACCGACTCACCATCTGGAATACGCAGTACCAGCTCTTTGATAAAGGTCGCTTTGTTGTCATTGGAAATGACTTCACAATCCCATTTACGAATGCCGAATACTTCATCTTCGACTTCGATTTCCATATCGCCTTTAATCGCCACCTGACAAGACAAGCGGCAGCCTTCACGCGCTTCTTTTTTGGTGATGTGGTCCAGCTCGGTTGGCAGAATTTCACCACCACCCGCATGAACGTGGACCGTACACTGACCACAGGAGCCACCACCACCGCAAGCGGATGACAGGAAGATCCCGCGGTCGGCCAGGGCGCCCAACAACTTGCCGCCTGGCTTGGTTTTGATGGCTTTTTCCGGATCGCCGTTGACCAGGATGGTCACTTCACCGCTGGCAACCAGTTTGGATTTCGCGGCAAGAATGATGAATACCAGGGCCACAACGACCAGGGTAAACATCACTACGCCAAGAATAATCTCTTGCATCGTTTATTCCTTCTACTGCTGCTTACAATGAAACGCCGGAGAACGACATAAAGCCAAGGCCCATCAAACCTACAATCAGGAAAGTTGAACCCAGGCCACGCATACCGTGCGGCATATCAGCGTACTTCAGTTTTTCACGGACGGCGGCCAACAAGGTAATGGCCAGAGCCCAACCCACACCACTGCCCAAACCGAATACCACACTTTCAGCAAAGTTGTAGTCACGCTCCACCATGAATGCTACGCCACCAAAGATGGCACAGTTCACTGTGATCAATGGCAAGAAAATGCCCAGGGCGTTGTACAGAGCCGGGAAAAACTTATCCAACGTCATTTCCAGAATCTGCACCATGGCTGCAATGACACCAATGTAGGTGATAAAGCCCAGGAAGCTCAGATCCGCATCCGGGAAACCCGCCCAGGCCAAAGCACCTGGTGCCAGCAAGTTGTGATACACCACATTGTTGATTGGCACAGCCAGGCCCAGTACCACGATAACCGCAACACCCAGACCAAAAGCGGTGGTGACTTTCTTGGACACCGCCAGGAAAGTACACATGCCGAGGAAGAATGCCAGCGCCAGGTTTTCAATGAAGACGGCGCGGACAAATAAACCTAAATAATGTTCTAAACCCACTTGTCAGCTCCTTATGCCTGCTCAACCTGCTCTGGACGGAAGGTCCGCAGCACCCAAATGAAGAAAGCAATGATGATGAAAGCACTCGGTGCCAACAACAGCATGCCCATCGGCTGGTACCAGCCGCCTTCACTCACCAACGGCAGAATCTCAACACCAAAGACCGAACCAGCACCGCCTAATTCACGGATGAAAGCTACGACCAATAGCACAAGACTGTAACCCAGCGCATTGCCAAGGCCATCGAGGAAGCTCATGCCCGGAGTGCTCTTCATGGCGTAGGCTTCCGCCCGGCCCATCACGATGCAGTTGGTAATGATCAAGCCAACGAAAACGGACAGCTCTTTGGAGACTTCATAGGCAAAGGCTTTCAGGATTTGGTCGACGATGATTACCAAGGACGCAATGATGGTCATCTGCACGATAATCCGCACACTGGATGGAATGTGATTACGGATTAACGAAATAAAGAAGTTCGACAGCGTAATTACAAAGGTCAATGCAAAGCACATCACCAAGGCTGTCGCCATCTGTGTCGTTACCGCCAATGCAGAACACACACCCAACACTTGCAAAGCAATGGGGTTGTTTGCAAAGACCGGCCCAAAGAGTACGGTTTTAATTTCTTTTGCACTAGCCATTGTTCAAAGCTCCTTGCTGCACTTTGCTCAGGAAAGGACCGAAGCCTTTGTCACCCATCCAGAAGGTAAAGGTATTCTGGACACCATTGGCAGTCAGAGTGGCACCCGACAAACCATCGATTTCATGGTAAGCATCGGAGGCGTTGCCAGGACGAACAATGGTCAAAGCCAGATTGCCTTGCTCATCGAACAGCCGCTTGCCTTCAAACTGACCAATCCAACGTGGGTTTTCGATTTCACCACCTAGGCCCGGAGTTTCACCCTGCTCATAGTAGTTCATCCCAATGATGGTATTGCCATCGGTTTCCAGTGCAATGAAGGCATGCATGGTGGACCAAAGACCATAACCATGGATAGGCAACACCAGAGACGTCAGTTCACCGGCATCGTTGCGTACCAGGTAAACCGGCGCATAATGCGGCGCACGGCGAATCGAAGCCACGTCCTGCTGCTTGCTCAGCTGAGTGCTGAGCTCTGGATCACGCCAAGAGGCACGGTAATCAAACTGCATCGGGTCCTTGTCGGTGAACTCGCCGGTGCTCAGGTTGATCACCCGCTCTTCAACGTACTGGTCGAACAGTTCGCGAACTTTCGCCGCAGAAGCTGCACCATCCAGCACCCGGGCACTGCGCAGAATGTTGGTCTGGGCATCCAGCAACATATTCGCTTGCTGCAATGGACGCAGTTGCACTGCTGCGGTCGAAACCACCAGAGCACACACCAGACATAAAGAAATGACCACAATCAGCGTTTTGCTGATGGTATCGTTGTTACTAGACATTGCGTGCCAGCCTCCGTTTGATATTGGCCTGTGCCACGAAGAAATCAAATAATGGCGCGAACAGGTTGGCGAACAGGATCGCCAGCATCATCCCT
>SKGJ01000311.1 GCA_007117525.1 Alkalimonas sp. | reverse complement strand
AGGGCACGCTGACCACAGTGCCAACGCGGACTCCCCGGTACTCCACCGGGGCACCGGGTTTTAACCCCCGCACCGACTCCTCAAAGAACAGTAGGTACTCAACAAACTGGCTGTACATCCCTTCATGAATGCTGCTTTTATTCGGGAAAAGTGCAAACTCGGTGTCCGACGCCACCCGCTCGCCAGCTGGCCAGCCCTCCAGCACTTCAAAACTGACGCCACCACTGATCAAACTGGCAATGGAGGCTAGCTCAACCCGGACGCCATCGGGTGTTAACTCAAAACTGACCCCACTGGCCTGCCAAAAACGGACGTTTTCGGTAACCAGCCGATCGTAAGGCGCTCGAATAAACAGCTGATACAACATTTGCCGTTCATCCATATCAAACAGGCTTTGCTCAACGGTACCGACCTCGTAACCGCGATACAACACCGGGTCGCCGACCGAGAGAACACCGGTATCTTCAGTTCGCAGCCGGATGCGAATACCAGCGGCGTCAACCGAGGCCACCGGCGGCGTATCCAGCAGGTTATGATGCAACAGCTGCTGGCCGGACTCACCCGGCAGCAACTCAATGTAAGCGCCGGAGAGCAAGGTATTCAAACCGGTAATACCTGAGCGGCTGACTTGAGGCCGCACCACCCAAAACTGCGACTCGGCATTGAGCAAAGGCTCGGTATCCGGCCGCATTCGCACCTGGATTTCAACTTGTTTCAGATCCGCCGTTAAATCAACGCGCACCACTTGGCCGACATCAACACTGCGACTTTTCACCTGGGTTTTGCCGGCAACAATGCCCTCCGCATGAGGAGCAATCAGGATAACGGTCGGTCCCTGATTCTGATAACTGTAGTACAGCATCCAGATGCCGATACCAATGGCAGCCAAAGGCACGATCCAAATGGGCGACCACTGCTTAATCGGTTGAATGCTGGCCTGGCGCCATTGCTCTGTTGTCACGTTTGTTGCTCCATCAAAGGACTGTCCTGTTTGTATGTGGTTGGGTCTGAAGACGGTTTGTTGAGGGTTGCATCCCAGAGTAAACGGGGATCAAAACTCAAGGCAGCCAACATGGTGATAATCACCACAGCGGCAAAAGTAAAAGCAGCGGGCCCCGGGTAGACGCTCATCAACAACTCAAACCGTACCAAAGCGGCCAGAATGGCAACCACCAGCACATCAACCATCGACCAGCGCCCGATCCAGTCGACCCAACGAAACACCAGTGTCGACCCTCTCTGGCGTAAGCTTTGGCCTTGCATCACCAGGAAGCAGAGCCAATACAGCACCAGGATTTTGACCACCGGAATCACCACACTGGCCAGGGCAATGATCACGGCTACCGGGTAAGCACCGTCCTGCCAGAGTAACCGGATGCCACTGAGGATGGTTGAGTGGGTTTCCTGGCCCATCGACACCGTGATCATAATGGGGTAAATGTTGGCCGGTAGATAAAGAATAGCTGCAGTGGTCGCCAATGCCAGTGTTTTCTGAATGCTGGATGGTAAACGGCCATGCACCCGATCGCCGCAGCGACTGCATTGCTTTTGGCTCCAGGGAACCAAAGCTGTGCAACAACCACAGACTTTCAATTGCTGCGATTTTCCTGATAAGCCGGGGGTTGCCTGCAACAAAGGCTTAGGATTCGGCGCAATGCGGGCCCACATTTCACGGCGATCGATCACCTGAAAAGTTCGCAGGTGCAACAGGCAAAATAAACAAAAAGCCCAAAAGCTCAGTCCCAGTGCCAAATCCCCATGACTGGCCAGCTTGACAAAGCTCACCAGCAAACCAATTAAGAAGATATCCACCATGCTCCAGGGCTTTAGCATAAAGAGCACCCGAGCCATCCACATCCGGGCAGGCAGTCGCCAGATCATGCCAAGCTTCAGGTAAATAACCGCCAGCATGCAAAATGCCGGGATCGCCTGGATAAACAACCACACCAGCACCGCCAGAGCCGGATGATGCACGGCAAAAAGCACCGATGAGGTGTCCAAAAAACTCATTTGCTGCTGCGTTCCTGCCGCCCGCATGCTGATAAAAGGAAACAGGTTGGTCAACACCAGCATAAAAAGGGCACTGCTGGCAAAGAGAACCGGTCGTAGAATCGGCTGGGGATGACGACTGTCGAGTTGATGGCCACACTGGCTGCAATGCGCTTCCTGGCCAGGCTGCAGCTCAGGCAGCTGTTGCAACAGATCGCAATAGCGGCAGAGCACCAATTCGGAGTCGCTGTCGGGCTGTTGCAGCGCTCCATCATCCAGCAATTGGTAATCGGGGCTCACCATAGCAAAAAAAATCCTTGGGCTTGGAAGGATCTAATAGCATGGCTCCAAAGAGGATGCAAATCAAAGGCAAAGGGGCAAAACGATAAAACGTGGTAGCGCATAGAGCTAAAACGACAAAACCCGCTTCGGTTTTCACCTAAGCGGGTTTCTTCGGATATGGCGGACGCGGGAGGATTCGAACCTCCGACCGCTCGGTTCGTAGCCGAGTACTCTATCCAGCTGAGCTACGCGTCCTTAAATCGTTTTGCACACAGTTTTTATTGAATGGCGGACGCGGGAGGATTCGAACCTCCGACCGCTCGGTTCGTAGCCGAGTACTCTATCCAGCTGAGCTACGCGTCCAATTCAATAAAAAATGGCGGAGAAAGAGGGATTCGAACCCTCGATAGAGTTTCCCCTATACACCCTTAGCAGGGGTGCGCCTTCAGCCACTCGGCCATTTCTCCGCGCTGTGTTGCGGCGTGTATATTAAAGTCTCAGGAAAATAAGTCAAACTATTTTTCGGTGGGGTAGGCTTGTTTGCCGACCTTTTAAACAATCTGCCAAAATGAACACCAAATCGGGTCGTTTCACCATGGCAAGGTGCTGGCTCTAGGCGTTGCCTTCCTCGTCCGGGGACTTTTCTGCCTGGATCCGCATGTAGATTTCTTCACGGTGTACAGATACTTCTTTCGGTGCATTGACACCAATTCGTACCTGATTTCCTTTAACGCCCAACACAGTGACGGTGACTTCATCACCAATCATTAAGGTTTCACCAACCCGTCGAGTAAGAATTAGCATTCGTTTGCTCCTATTTCCTTGTTTTCGGTCCAGTTATAAGGCTGGCATCCTGAAAAAGTCACTTATCATAACTCAGCTGCTTACCGAAAGAAAAGCAAGCAAACTGTTTTCCTGCCGAAAAGCTGTCTGGTTACTGCGCATCACCAAGAATCCTCGGACTCAGTGTAGCAAAGATGCTGCGCAGGTGATGCAAAAAACAACAACCAGTGGGTATAAATACCACAAACTGGCTGTGTCGGATCAGTATCAGGCCGACAGTTGCTGCTCAATCTGACGCAAGCTTTGCTGCAACACCTCGGCAAGAGCCGCCGTATCAATACCCCCTGCCTGCGCCATGTCCGGCCGGCCACCACCTTTTCCGCCCAGCTGCTGCGCCGCCCAGCCGACCAACTTGCCGGCATGCACTTTCTGGGTCAAATCTTGTGTCACACCAGCAATCAAGCTGATTTTGCCGTCATTGACGGTTGCCAGCAGTAAAATGCCGGAGCCGAGCTTTTGCTTGAGCTCATCCAGCATAGGACGCAAGGCTTTTGGCTCGACCTGCGGCAACTCGGTCACCAGCACTTTGCTGCCTGCTATTAGTTGCACCTGTTCCAACAAAGAGGCCCCTGCTTGACTGGCCAGCTTTTGCTTTAACTGATCCCGCTCTTTTTCCAGCTGTTTGCTGCGCTCCTGACTCTGCAATACCCGCTCAGCAATGCTGAACAGATCGCCTTTCAGGGCACTGGCGACCTGATGCGCCTGGTTTTCCAATTGATGGAGCCAACGGAGCGCCTGCAAGCCGGTGACGGCCTCAATACGGCGAACACCAGCTGCAATGCCCCCCTCGGAGACAATTTTAAAGAGACCAATATCGCCGGTACGCTGCACATGGGTGCCACCGCAAAGCTCAACGGAGAAGGGGCTCATGGTCAGTACCCGAACATCGTCGTCGTACTTCTCACCAAAGAGCGCCATAGCACCAGCGGCTTTGGCTGCTTCCAGGCTCATTAACTCGGTTTGCACCGGGTGATTGGCCTGAATGTGCTGATTGACCAGTTGCTCGACCGCCTGCAATTGCTCAACCGAGATGCCTTCGTAGTGAGAGAAGTCAAAACGGAAGCGCTCTGGGCCAACCAGAGAACCTTTTTGCGTTACATGCTCACCCAAAACCGCACGCAGAGCAGCATGCACCAGATGGGTCGCCGAATGGTTTTGCCGGATGGCCTGACGACGCTCGTCATCAATTTGCGCCATCACAGTCGCTCCAACTTCGAGCTGACCGGCAAGCTTCCCTTTGTGCGCATGCGCCTTGGCCAACTTGATAGTATCGGTCACGGTAAAGATGCTGCCATCGGCCGTGGTCAGGGTGCCGGTATCGCCAATCTGACCACCCGACTCGGCATAAAAAGGCGTTTGATCCAGCACGATCAAAGCTTCGTCGCCATCGGCCAGTTGCTGGCACGGCTCACCATCACGCAAGATTTCCAGCACTCTGGCGTTGCCATGCTGCTGCTCGTAGCCGGTAAAGTCAGTGATCTGGCTGCTGCTCAGCTGGGCATTGTAGTCGACACCAAACTGGCTGGCCTGCTGGGCACGCTGGCGCTGCTGTGCCATTTCGGCTTCAAAGCCTGCCTGATCGACACTGAAGCCCTGCTCCCGCGCCACATCGTTGGTCAAATCCACCGGAAAACCATAGGTGTCGTACAGTTTAAACGCCAGGTCACCCGGTAGTACCTTGCCTTCCAACTGCTGCAGCGCCTCTTGCAGCATACTCAAGCCCCGCTGCAAGGTTTTGCCAAATTGTTCTTCTTCAATTTTCAGCAGTTTTTCAATCACCGCCTGCTTGGCCGCCAGCTCCGGGTAGGCCTCGCCCATTTGTGCCACCAAGGCCGCAACCAGCTGATGGAAAAAGGCCCCTTCTGCGCCCAGTTGATGGCCATGGCGAACGGCGCGGCGAATAATGCGACGCAGCACATAGCCCCGGCCTTCATTGGACGGTTGCACACCATCCACCATCAAAAAAGCACAGCTGCGAATGTGATCGGCGATAACCCGCAGCGATTTGTTGGTTAAATCCTGCGTTCCGGTTGCTTCGGCAGCCGCTTTGATCAGAGCCTGAAAGATATCAATCTCGTAGTTGCTGTGCACCCCTTGCAAAATAGCCGCGATCCGCTCCAGCCCCATGCCGGTATCGACGCTCGGTTTTGGCAAAGGCTCCATCCGGCCATCGGCGTGGCGGTTAAATTGCATAAAGACAATGTTCCAGATCTCAATAAAACGGTCACCGTCTTCTTCCGGGCTGCCCGGAGGCCCGCCCCAGATGTGCTCGCCGTGATCGTAAAACACTTCGGTACAAGGGCCACAAGGTCCGGTATCGCCCATGGCCCAGAAGTTATCCGATGCGTAAGGCGCCCCTTTGTTATCGCCGATGCGAATCACTTTTTCTGCCGGCACACCTATCTGCTGCGTCCAGATGTTAAAGGCTTCATCATCGCTGGCATACACCGTAACCAACAGCTTCTCTGCTGGTAATTTCAGCTCTTTGGTCAGAAACTCCCAAGCATAAGCAATGGCTTCTTGCTTAAAGTAATCGCCAAAACTAAAGTTGCCCAGCATTTCAAAGAAAGTGTGATGACGGGCGGTGTAACCGACATTTTCCAAATCATTGTGTTTGCCACCGGCCCGGACACAGCGCTGTGCTGAAGTCGCCCGGCTGTAAGAGCGCGGATCCTGTCCTAAGAAAACATCTTTAAAAGGCACCATACCGGCATTGGTAAACAACAAGGTGGCATCATTGCCAGGGATCAGGGAGGCGCTTGGTACAATCTGGTGACCTTTGCTGGCAAAGTAATCCAGAAAAGCACTTCGTATAGCGGATGATGTCATGCTCATGATGATTTCCTAACTTCTGTCATTGGGGAGCGCAGCCTTGCAATCTTCCGGGTAAAAACCACGTTGCTGCAAATAACGCAATCGTTTTGCCCGCTCTTTCGGTGTCGTGATGGCGGT
>SKGJ01000301.1 GCA_007117525.1 Alkalimonas sp. | reverse complement strand
ATTTTGCTCACCATTCAACTCTTTCAAAAAAGCCTGGGCTTTATCTCTACGCTGATTCTGGCACGTTTGCTGGTGCCGGAGCATTTTGGTGTGGTCGCTTTGGTGATGATCTGCCTGATGCTGTTCGAAAATATTGCCGATGCCGGCAATCAGCATTACATCATTCAGAAACAACAGCTGGACGATGCCGATCTGCACACCGCCTGGAGCATCGATCTGTTGATGAAATTGGCCATGTTTGGTCTGATCCTGCTGCTGGCACCCTGGCTGGCACGATTTTTCAGCATGCCAGAGCTGAGCACAGCCTTGATGGTGGCCAGTCTGGTGTTGCCGCTCAAAGCGCTGCAAAATCCGGTGCTGATGCGCTTTGCCAAAGAAATGAACTACCAGCCGGTGTTTCGGTTAAGCCTGTGGCAAAAGTTGCTTTCTTTTGTCGTCACTGTTGGTCTGGCCTGGTGGTACCCCAGTCACTGGCCGGTGATCATCGGCGCGCTGGTTTCTGCGCTCAGCTTTACCCTAGGCAGCTACCTTGTCAGTTCCTTTCGGCCGCTTTTTTCTCTGACGCGTTTCAGGCAGCAGTGGGATTTTTCAAAATGGCTGATGCTACGGGGTATCATCGGTTTTGCCCGCTACCAGGCCGACAATTTGATTGTTTCCAGACGCTTTAGTACCGCCGATTTAGGCGGCTACCATTTGCTGCGGGAACTGACCCTGCTGCCAGCCATTGCGGTGATAGTGCCCTGCACTCAGCCCTTGCAAGCCGCCATCGCCAACCAACGCGAACTGGCACAGCGGCTAAGTTACCGCACCCGGATGAGTTTGTTCTTGCTGCTACTGCTGCTGATTCCGATCACCGCCTTCTTACTGACCCATCCGGCCCTGATCGTCGATACCCTGCTGGGAGCACAATGGACAGCCTACAACCATTTACTGGCCCCTTTTGCGCTGTTTTTTTTGACCTTTTGCCTGTTTGATTTGATCAGCAATGCTATTTTGGCCATTGGCCGTAGCAAGGCTCTGTTCTGGTTTGATCTCTGGTCGACGCTGCTGGTCATTGCGGCTTTGTTGCTGCTGGCAACAGGCTCATTAAGCGAGATGGCCTGGCTGCGCGCCTGGCTGTCGGTGCTCACCACACTGGCCTTGCTGTGGCTGCTGCATCAGGCAACCCAGCTCAATTTACTGCGTTTGCTGCTGCTTTGCCTGCCTTACCTTGGGTTTGCTGGCTTAGCCAGCCTGGTTAGCCAGCAGCTGATCTTTGCAGCAGACACCTGGCTGCTTTGGCAACTGCTAAGCCACGCTCTGGTGTTTTTTGGCTGCTTTAGCCTGTGCTCTGTGGTGTATACCCTACTGGTCAAACAGCGGGTGCCCGAACTGGCGCACCAAACCGAGGTGATGGCACAGCTCTATCAAAAGCTGCGCGGCGCAGAAAAGTCAGCTTAGATCTCGCCCCTGGCCGCCATCAGTTCGCGATACAAATTGCTGTAGGCCAGCTCCATCGACTGGGCAGAAAAATGCTGATAGACATGCTGACAACCCGCTTCAGCCAGCTGCTGCTTCAATGCCGGCTGCTCAATCAATTGTTGCCACAAAGCAGTTAAGGCGGCAGTATCGCCATAGTCGGCCAACAAACCGGTTTTCTGGTGTTCAATCAAGCGATCCACACCGGGAATGTTAAAGGCTGTCACGCAGACCTTCGCCGCCATGGCTTCCATCAAACAGCGCGGGATCCCCTCCAGACTGGACGTCAGCACAAAGCAATCGAAGCTGGGCAGCAAGCGCAGCCGATCATCGCGAAAGCCCATAAAGTCGACCTGCCCGGCCACACCCAGCTGCTGCGCCAATTGCTCCAACTGACTACGCTCATCGCCATCACCAATCAACACCAAACGGCAATTGGCATGCTGCTGCACCAAAGCAGCAAAAGCCTGCAAGGTAGCGGTCAGGTTCTTTCGGCTGATCAGCTGACCGATGTAGCCAATGCGAAATTCCTGCTCGTCTTTTAAAAAAGGCTCGGTCAGGGCTCGTTCAACTTCGGCCAAGTCCACGCCATTGTTGATCAGCCGGACGCGATTGGGGGCAACCCGGTACTGCTCCAGCACCGTCTTTTCAATGTCCGGTGATAATGGGCACACCCAGTCGAACCAGTGAAAAGCCTTGCCCCCCAGCCACATATAGGCTCGCAAACGTTTGTCGCTGGAGTTTTCAAAGCCATGAGGGGTACAGACCGAACCGATGCCAGCCCATCTTGCGGCAATAGCGCCTAAAATATCGGATTTGTAGCCATGGGTATGAATGATCTGAATGCCTTGCTGGCGAATTAAGTCCACCAGCCGCTTAATGGCCCGTAGATCAAATTTGGATGCCATCGCAATACGGTGCTGTCGCTCAACCGGCAAGCCACAACGGCGCAGCACATCGTCGCAAACACCGGGTTCATCGGTGATGGCCAGATGCTGCTCCAGGTCCCCGGTGGGTTCAACCGACAACAGCGCATTGACCCAACGCTCCGCGCCATAGTAGCCACTGGGGCAAATCAGTTGCAATACTTTGATGGTCATGCCGCATCCTTACGCATTAGAAAAAAACGAACACCGGCCAGAGTACCAATTGCCCTGGCAGCAAAATACACGGTATAAAACAGCAGCAGATAGCCCAGCCCCACTTGATTCTGCGGTAAACGGTACAAGCGCAGGCTGTACAGCAGTACCGGCATAAACAACAGTAGCAAAGCAGGTGCCAGTAATATGGGTGTAAAAGCTGCAACGATAACAGCGAATAACGCCAACAGTATCCAGAAAGGCAACAGAATGCTGGGCCATTCGCGCAATGGCACCTTGCGCCCCCGCACTGAGGTTAAATTGTATTCCGAGCGCCAGATCTCTTTTTGGAAGGTCTGCTGCAAACTTTGATCTTCACCCAAGTGGACGTAGCTGGTTGCCGAGGTATAAAACAATTCACCCAGCGCACTGAGCTGGTCGGTGTAATAATAATCTTCACAGGTTTGCAGGTGCTGCGGGAAGCCACCAACCGCCAAGTGATGCTGACGACTGAGCAGCAAATTGCGTCCGGGCAAAAATTGCACAGCGCAATCCAGTGCTGCGTTGCTTAAAGCCGTTCGCAGTAATTCCACTTTTGAGGGATCAGTACCAGCCTGTTGCATGGCACTGACCACTACCCGATCGGGTTTTGCTTGCAACAGCTCGAGGCATACACCCAGCCAATCGGGCGCTAACTGAATATCGGCATCCAAAAAAGCCAGCCAGGGCGATTGCCCTTCAGCCGCGCCCAGGTTGCGCTGCTCAGAAATGCTGCCGGCATCGGGTCGGTACAGCACCCGCAGTTTCGGATGCTCCGGTAGTGCCAGCGGCTCTGAGTTTTTGGTCACCACCACCACCAGACCAATGCACTGCGCCTGCTGCTGAGCGAAGATCGATTCCAGCGTGGCCACCAGCATCTCTGGCCGTCCCATATGCGGGATGACAAAATCAACCTGCCCCTCAGTCATGCTGTGCACCTGCTTCCGGCTTTGCTGTCGCCTGCTGTCGCAGCTCTGCCACAGTGCGCAGCACGCGCGCCGGATTGCCCACCACAATCACGCCGGGGGGAACCGCCTCGGTCACCACAGCACCGGCACCGACAATGCTGCCATCGCCCACCGACGCCATCACGATGGCACCATTGCCCAGCCAGCAGTTGCTGCCGATCCGTACCTGCTCAAAACTGCCGCCCTGATCTTTGTAGGGTTTGGTTGGGTCCTGAATATGATGCTGGTTCTTGCCGCTTAAAATATGCACGCCGCTGCCCAGCAGCGTATCATCACCGATCGCGCACCAGCCAATATTGCACTGGGGTCCAATGTAAGCGCCGCGGCCAATACGGGTGCCTTGCTGCGAGAACAAGGCGCCAAAACCAATGTAACAATCGGCTGCGCACTGCTGCATCGTCAAACGGTAAGCGGCAACCCGCAGATAACTGCCCAGCACGCCGGGCACCAAAGACAACAACTGTGAAAAGCCGCTGAATAATGCATCTTTGGCACAGAAAGGCCGCAGCAGCAGGTACAGCAGCACCAAAGGCGCCACCAACAGCAACATCAGCCCCCGCACAGCCTTTTTTAACAGCGACTTCATGCTGAAGCCTCCTCTTTAGCCGCCAGGATGCGCTGCAAAGGTTGCAATACCCCCTCCCAGCTGTAGCGCTGGCGGATCAGCTCAGGTCCGTTCTGCTGCAACGCTTGTCTAAGCGCCGGGTTTTGCTGCACTTCAGCAATGCACTGCAAAAACTCGGCTTCGGTCTGGGCGGTTAACAGGTGCTCGCCGGGCTGACAGGCAATGCCTTCAGCCCCCATCGGGGTGGTAATGACCGGCAAGCCACAAGCCATCGCCTGCAAAATTTTGTTTTGCACCCCTCGGGCCAGGCGAAAGGGGGCAATAAAGATACTGGCCTGATGGTAGTACGGTAGAATATCGTCGACGTAGCCGGTCACTTCAACACCCGGCTGACTGGCCAGTTGCTGAATTTTGGCACTTGGGCTCATACCGGCAATAATAAAACGGGCACTTGGGTACTGCTGCCGGACTTGTGCCCACATCGATTGCACAAACCACAGCACCGCATCTTCATTGGGTTTGTAATTCATCACCCCAGTAAAGAGAAATACCGGCTCGGTTGCATTGGCAGGTGCAGAGGCAGGATAAAAGGCCGAGGTATCCAGGCCATTGGCCAGCACACTAACCTTACTGGCATCGGTCAGTTGTTGGCTGAAAAGGGTCACTTCGTTGTCGGAGATAAAAAAACAGCGATCAAACTGCTGGTAAATCTGTCGCTCGGCCCGTGCAACCAGCCGGGCTTCGCGTTGATACACCCAGCGCATCGGAATCGACGCCTGGCGGGCATACTGCTGCCATTTGTCTGAATCCAAATCCATAAAATCCATCAGTAAGGTGCAGTCCCGTTTGGCCTGTTCGGATAACCCGGCATGGTCCAGATAGAGCGCCATGGCTGAACTGGTGCAGAGCACGGTATCGGGCTGCTCTGTCGTAAGTAGCTGCTTAAATTGCGCCAACAGCGCCGGACTAAAGAAATGGCTTTGCGACACCGCCAAACCGCGCAGCACGGCACTGATTTTCCGGCCAAGGCCAGAGCCCAGCCTGGCAGTAATGACGTCAATGCCCAGCTTTTGCTGCAGCGCTTCGGCAAAGCCTTGCTCCGCGTCGTCTTCCAGCGGCGCCAGCACCGTCAGTTGATGGCCTTGCTCAACCAGGTACTTGATTTGATGGTAAGTGCGGATTTTTTCGCCTTTATCGGCGGGGTAAGGCACCCGGTGGGCCAATACCAGGATCTTCATACAGCCAGCCTTAGCTGGCTTTGCCAACAGATTAAAAAGTTCTTCATAGCGCGTATCAGCCATCCATGTTTTTATCTAGATATACGTCCGTGCAACTGTCGGTATTATACCCAAGTCACCTTAGGATGCGAGCCTAAACAACGACCTGCAGCATCTGAACACCGAAAAGCAGTCACATGGCCTGAAACAACGGCAGCTTGGCGACACGCTCATCAATCACCCGGTGCAAGGCTTTAAAGCCATCGCCCTGCAAGCCCCCTAACAACAACTGCACCTGAGACTCCGACAAGCCTTCCGGTAAATCAACAACTTCCGGGAAAAAGGCCCGTTCAAAATCCTCGGTACTGAGCGTCAGCACCTGGCGCTCATCAATGCGTGCCAGCTGCTCAGCAAAATGAATGCCGGCCCGGTTGGCGGCAATATCAACAAAACTATAGCCGGTGCCCCCCGAGGCCGCATCATGCAGCTCTTTCAGTTGACCAATTTGATCAGCCAGATAGGGGTTGCCAACCTGCTTAATCACCGCCGAATACAAAAAGTGCAAGGTGAGATCGCGCCGGCCAGCAAGGCGAGCCCCCGGCAAGGAAGGCACGGCTTCCCGACCCAGCTCCGGATGCGCAAACCGAATAAAACCTGGGTTGCCAAAGCCAACCGCCAGTGCCCAAAGCGCATTGCGAAAAGCTTGCTCCTGTTGCCCTGCATGCTCTGAGCGCTCCAGTGCCAGGATCAACACTTGCTGCATGTAAAAAGCCAGCCGCCGCTCTT